>JALUXN010000042.1 GCA_027018975.1 Mariprofundaceae bacterium
AGGCGGGAGGCGGGAGGCGGGAGGCGGGAGGCGGGAGGCGGGAGGATAGGGCTCGCATCCTGTTTGCAACAGTGCCATCATAGCGCGCAGGGTGTCTGCCGGCAGGTGCTGTGGTCAAAGTTAGCACACTTCTTGCTACAGCCATGCGAACTGCCGGCACATCGTCGTCAGAGCCGGTCATCCAGTGAGGGATTGGGCTCAAAAATGAATAACGCTTGAGCAACAAAATGGTGAGTCTACCATTTTATTACTCAAGCGTTGGGTGTTTGCAACGCGACCTGAGTCGCTATTCAGCTTCATGCTGGAACTGTTCAGATCGCCCATGGTTTGTTCGATAACAAGGCGAACACGCGCAGTGTGCTGCTGCACATGAGCATGTTCAACGCAGCTAACGAGCAAACCGTGGGGTGAGCTGAAGAGTTACAAAAATGATACCAAAGCTGCTAGGGAGGCTTTCGTGGATATAGCAACAATTATCGGCATACTTGTAGCATTCGGTCTGGTCGCCAGTGCCATCGGCGGCGCTATCGCCAGCTTCATCGATGTACCATCCATGCTGATTGTGATCGGTGGTACGGTTGGCGTCCTGCTGGTCGGTTATCCGCTACCGAAATGCATCAGTGTCATCGGTGTGGTCATCAAAACATTCATGTACAAAATCGATTCCGGTGCCGATGTGATCGCCAAACTCGTGGAGCTCGCGCAGGTAGTGCGTAAAGATGGCATCTTGGCGCTGGAGAGCGAAGTCGGCAATATCGACAATCAATTCATGGCCAAGGGATTACAGATGGCAATCGACGGGCAGGAACCAGCAGCCATTGAAGATATTCTCTACATGGAGATGGATAAACTCTCCGAACGCCACAGCGTCGGTGCCGATATGTTCACCGCCCTCGGCACCTACGCACCCTCCATGGGTATGATCGGTACACTGGTCGGTCTGGTGCTGATGCTGCAGAACATGTCCGATCCCTCCTCTATCGGCCCCTCGATGTCCGTTGCCCTGCTGACCACCTTCTACGGCGCGCTGCTGGCCAACATCCTCTTCCTGCCGATGTCCGGCAAACTCAAAACCCGCAGCAAAGAGGAGCTGCTGATCCATGAAATCATCATCGTCGGCATTCAGTCGCTGGTCGCCGGCGAAAATCCGCGTGTTATGGAGCAGAAGCTACTCGGCTACCTGCCGCCGAAAGAACGCAAATCCTCTTTCGATTAAGCCAAGCCTGACGCATAGCCATGGCCAAGCGCGACAAAAAACCGGCACCGCTCCCCTTCCCCGCAGACCCGGGAGCAGCGCTCTTTTTGGAGCTGATGATGCAGATGTTGGCCTTCTTCATCCTGCTCACCTCCTATGCGGTAATCGTGGAGGAGAAGCGCATCGCCGCCCTCGGCTCGCTGGCCGGCACCTTCAACCCGCTGCCGCGCGGTGCCAACCTCTCCAACGGCCAAGGGCCGGCGCTGCCCACCCGCGACATTGTCGATGGCTCCGTCGCCCCCAAACGCACCGCCAAAGAATTGACAGATATCGCCAAAGAGCTCGGTATGGGTGACGCGATGACCGCCATTCCACTCGATCAAAGCAGTGTCCGCATTCGCTTCAAAGAGCACATCGCATTTCAACCGGGGCATATCGATATCTCTCCCGACCTCAACCCTTTCCTCGACAAACTCGCAAAAACCCTCCAGAAACCGAATATTCTGGAGATCCAGATTGAAGGACACACCGATGACCGCCCCACCAAAGGCTCCGAATACCCCAGCAACTGGGAGCTATCCGCCGCGCGCGCCATGTCTGTCTTTCACGCACTGGCGGAGCGCGGCGTAGCGCGCACACGCATGCTGGCTGCAGGTATGGGCGATCAACACCCGATCCCCGGTCATCCGGAGCTCGACCGGCGCGTCGATATCACACTCAAATTCCGCCCAGTCACCAGCAAAGCACCAAAACGCGGCGTCATCCATCAACGCCAACGCCCGGCGATCGCACCGCCATCGAGTAGCTTCTAATGGCCAAGAAGAAAAAGTGGCCGGTCGAATACCTGCCCAACACCGAAGCGTGGATGACCACCTTTGCCGACTTGGTCAGTCTCATGCTCACCTTCTTCATCCTGCTGATCTCCATGTCCACCATGGATAAAACAGGTCTATCGGATATTGAAACCTCCTTCCGCAAAGCCGTATCAGTGATGAATGCCGGCTCCAAAACCGAGATCCAGATCATGCCTCCCTTTGAGATGCAGAAGCTGGTCAGCACCCGCGAGCTGATGCTCGCCATGCGTCAAAATAGTAACGCTATCTTTCAACACAGTGTGCTGGAACATAAAGTCAAGGGGGTGATCATCCACGATCGGCTCTACCTGCGCATCCCCGACTCCATTCTGTTCGACAAAGGCAGCGCCAAGCTGAAGCCGGAAAACATCAAGACATTACAGCGACTTGGCCAGATGCTCGCCCTCACCCCCGGAAAAATCCGAGTGCAAGGCCACACCAATGCCAATCCGGACATGAGCGGCTCCAAATATGCAGACCCGTGGAGTCTATCGCTGGCCAGAGCGGCATCAGTCTTGCATATACTCGAGGATCAAGGGGTGAGCCCCGCGCGATTGTCACTCACCGGTTACGGGCCATCGCGGCCGGTATCCACCGAAGCGACCCCCTTCGGACGCAGCAAAAACCGGCGCGTCGAGATTATGGTTTACAAATAACGGACAACAACGCAAGTGGAGGAACAGCATGGCAGATGAAAAAGAGGAGAAAGAGAAGTCCGGTGGCGGAGGTCTGCTGCCGATTATCAATCTGGTTCTGCTCGTCTTGGTGCTGGCGATCGGCGGCTTTATCGCCTGGAAAATGATCAGCATGGACAAGCCGCCGGAGAAACCTGCCGATCAGCAGGTGACACAAACCGATGAAACCAAAATCCCCGAACCGGAAGAGGAAAATCCGGATGCACCGCCTGTATTCATGGATATGGACAACATCACTGTCAACTTGGCCGACACTGATCAGAGCCGCTTCCTGCGCACCAAAATCAAGCTGGAAGTGCGCAATGAAGAGGCCAAAACCAAGGTCAGCGAGAATATGGTGAAGATCAAAGACCTGGTCATCACCATGCTGGCCAGCAAGAAGTTCTCGGAGATTCGCACGCCGCAGGGCAAATACAAGTTGAAGGAGGATCTCGTCTATCGCATGAACCGCATTATCGGCGGCAAACCGATCAAAGACATCTACTTCACCGACTTCGTCTCGCAATAAGATGAACGCGACCATGGAGCACTGCGCATGAGTGAGCCGATCCTTGCACCGGAGGAGATCGAGGCGCTGATGGCCGAAGTCGCACCGACCGAGAAGGCGGAAGCGATCTTCGCCTCGCTACCGCCGATCCATCAACCCGAGCATGTCGAACCGTTCCACTTTTCGGATGCGGACGATGACAGCCCGAGCCACTATCCGATGTTCGTCAATCTTCAGGAGCGTCTGGTCGAGATGATGGATGAGCAGTGGGACGAGCTCTTCAAACGGGATGTCACCCTGCAGGTCGATCGTCTGGAAAAAACCATCTACAAAGACCTGATTACGGTTGAATACCCGCAAGTCTATTTCGTCTTCGAGGTCGAAGAGTATGGGCGCATGATGGTCTGTTTTGATACCGCCATCATTGTCGCCTTTGTCGATGCCATGCTGGGTGGAGAGGGGGAATCCAGCGACAACCCGCAAACCCTGTCACCGGTCGAAATGCGGCTGGCTGAGCGCATTTCGGATAAACTAGCCGAGACCCTGAACACCCTCTGGAAACCCGTGCAGCCGATGACATTCACCTCGTTTAAATTGGATTATGACCCGCAGTTCCTAGCCGTCACCAGCGCCACAGAGAAGTGTTTCAGCGCCTATTTCGAGGCGAAACTGAGCGATGATCTCACCGGCAACTACAGCATGCACTACCCGCATGCCTTCCTTGAGCCCTTTATCGAAAAGCTGCGCGCCACAGTCAGTGATGAGCCCAAAGAGACCGACACCGCATGGATGCACAATCTAATGGAGCGCATCTCGCTCACACCCACCAACCTGCGCTTCGAACTCGGCCGCTGTCAGATCGACATCGGCACCTTCCTCTCACTCA
>JALUXN010000043.1 GCA_027018975.1 Mariprofundaceae bacterium
CCCGCGCCCTCCTCACCGTTCATTCCCGCGCCCTCCTCACCGTCATTCCCGCGAAGGCGGGAATCTATTGCCTGCAGAGGTGATGCGATGAGAAGCAGCAGGGAATTGCTACCTTGTCAGCAGGAGAACGCGGAGGGCGTGGTGTTTGCATGGAGGTGATCCGGTACGTGGTGGATTCCCGCCTGCGCGGGAATGAACTGTTATCCGATTGTCCTAGCGGGCAAACCGTGGGATGAGCTGAATAGCGACTCAGGTCGCGTTCCGAACACCCAACGATTGAGTAATAATGTGGGAAATATAGATATAACGGAGAGTCAAGCCCATGAGCGATAAAAACCAATCACCAACCCGTATCTACATCGCCGGCCATCGCGGTATGGTCGGTTCAGCGATTGTTCGCCAGTTGCAGGGCAGGCGCAATGTGGAACTGATCACCGCCACCCATGCGGAGCTGGATCTGACCAACCAGCAGGCGGTCAGCCGATTCTTTGCTGAACATGCTATCGATCAGGTCTATCTGGCAGCGGCAAAGGTGGGCGGGATTCATGCCAACAACAGCTATCCGGCGGAGTTCATCTATCAGAATCTGATGATCGAGGTGAATATCATCCATGCAGCGCATATCAGCGGCGTGCAGAAACTGCTCTTTCTCGGCTCCTCCTGTATCTATCCGAAACTGGCCGAGCAGCCGATGCGCGAAGAGGCGCTGCTCACCGGTGTGCTGGAGGCGACCAACGAGCCCTATGCCATCGCCAAGATCGCCGGCATCAAGCTCTGCGAGAGTTACAATCGCCAGTACGGGCGCGACTATCGCAGCGTCATGCCGACCAATCTGTATGGCGAGAACGACAATTTTCATCCCGAAAATTCGCATGTGATTCCGGCGCTGATGCGGCGCTTCCATGAGGCGAAAGCGCGCGGAGATCGCGAGGTGGTGGTGTGGGGCAGCGGCACGCCCAAGCGGGAGTTTTTGCATGTCGATGATATGGCGGCGGCATCGGTACATGTGATGGAGCTGGATACGGCGACCTATCGCGCCCACACGCAGCCGATGCTCTCCCATATCAATGTCGGCACCGGCGTGGACTGCACGATACGCGAACTGGCCGAGACGATGAAAGCGGTGGTCGGCTTTGAAGGTGATATTGTCTGGGACAGCAGCAAGCCCGACGGCACGCCGCGCAAATTGATGGATGTGCGCCGGTTAAAAGATCTCGGTTGGCAGGCCGGTATCTCTCTGCACGATGGCCTGACAGCGACCTACCGCTGGTTCATCGCCCATCAACAGCAGTTTCGCGGCTGATTACGCAGCACCAGCGCAGCGGCCACGCCCTGTGTGGTACAGTTGCTCCACCTGTTCGTAGAGCAAGCAGAAATCGAACGGTTTATGCAGTGCCGCATCGGCCTCTTCGGCCTGCTCCAGGTGATCCGGCCTGCCGGACATGACGATGATTTTGATCTCGGGGTGTTTGCTGCGAATCTCTTTGATCAGCTGGAGGCCGTCGATGCCGGGCATCATCAGGTCGGTGATAAGTACTTTGGGCGCTTGGTAGTCCGCTGACTGCATATGCATCAGATAAGAGATGCCGCTATGAAACATCTGCAGCGGCGCATAGCCTTCAATCTCCAACGCTTCAAACACCAGCTCGGCCAGCGCGACTTCATCATCGATCACATGAATTCCCATAGCACCCTCCTTGAGGCCAATCATGAGAAAAACAGGCACCAATGAAATGGGACATTGGTCGTACGACCCTTGTTTTATTGCAATGATAGTAGTGGTACGTTGGAATTCAGGTGTGGAGATGGGGAATTGAAAACACTCATTGTGGATGATCATGCGCTCTTTCGACAGGGATTGGCTAATATATTGCGAGAGCTGCCGGAGTTCACGGATGTATTGGAAGCTGATGGCGTGCGTAGTGCGCAGGCGATGACGGCTGCCCACGAGGATCGCCTCTGTCTGATGCTGCTCGATCATACACTGCCCGATGGCGAGGGCATTACGCTGCTCAAAGAGATGCGCGCGCGTTATCCGCTACTGCCGGTGGCTATCATCTCGGCACATGAGGATTTTGACTTGATGCAACAGGCGATCGATGCCGGCGCGGTTGGTTTTATCCCCAAAACCACGCCGACGTCGGTGGTGGTGCAGGTGGTCAAACTACTGCTGGCCGGTGGTGTCTATATCCCGCCCACGCTCTACAGTATGCTGCAACATCAACACACATCTATCGCTGCAAAAAGGCTGCTTACTGAGCGACAGGAGGAGGTGTTGCAGTTGATCCGCCTAGGCCGTTCGAACAAGGAGATCGCCTACCAGCTGGATATTTCCGAGGCGACAGTCAAGGCGCATGTCACAGCGATTTTTAAGGCGTATGGCGTAAGCTCGCGCACAATGTTGTTGGCACTCAAGATCGACGAGTAATTTTTAGCCGTCACCGGTATGAATCATTCAGAGCAATTTCAGTTCGAGCGTAGGGTGCAGCGCGCCCTGATTTTCATGTACTGCAAACAGACTCCGTCGATGAAGCCGACGCACATCATTGTTTCGCTATTGGTCGTTGTGACAGTTTGGTCTGATGCGGTGCGTGGGCAGGCACTGCTCTGGTTTGGGCTGCAGATGCTCTGTGTGCTAGGAGACTTGCTCACGGTTCGCCGATACAAAAAACGGCGACGGCAATACGATCAAAGCTCTTGGCTATTATTGAGTTTTCCGGAATTGGCTGCCGGTATATTGTGGGGGGCAGCCGCGTGGATGTTTGCCGATCATTTGCAGCCCATTGATATGTTGGTATTGACTATTCTGCTGCTGGGTATTTTGAGTGGGTCACTGTTTTCATTCTCTCTATTGCCACCGCTTTATCCTCTTTTTGCTGGCGCAGTGCTGTTGCAATATGGCGTGGCAATTCACGACAAGCCCGGTTTTTCCCCTGTTCTGGTCGGCACTGTGGCCTTGGCAGTATTTTTCATTTGGATGTCGCAACAGCTCTTTCATACAGCACGGGACATGCTCTTCAATCGCTACAAAAACAGAGAGTACGCCCGCAAACTCAAAATAGCTCAGTCGGAAACAGAGCGCGCCAGCCTTGCCAAGACACGTTTTTTTGCATCGGCCAGCCATGATATTCGACAACCGTTGCAGGCGATCTCATTCTATATCGAATATTTACACTGCCGCATTGATGAACCCGAGAGCCTTGATGCACTGAAAAGCCTGCATCAGAGCTATCTCTCGATGCGCGCATTGACTGATGCTCTGCTCGACATCTCCAAATTGGATGCCGATATGGTGAAAAAGGAGATTCGCGCAGTGGATTTGCAGGCGTTGATGGCGCATCTGTATAGGGAGTTTGCGCCTGCTGCCGAAGAGCAGGGGTTAATGCTGCGTCATCGTTGCAGAGCATTGTTGGTGAGCTCGGATGCAGTGCTGCTGGAGCGAATTGTGATGAATTTGATCAGCAATGCGCTGCGTTACACCGAGCATGGCGGGGTGCTGATCGCCTGTCGCCGGCGTGGCGACCGGGCGCTGCTGGAGGTGTGGGATAGCGGCAGGGGGATTGCCGCAGCGCAGCGCGAGAAGATTTTCACCGAGTTTTATCAGGTCGGCAACCCTGAACGTGATCGACAGAAAGGGTTGGGGCTGGGTTTGGCGATTGTGAAACGGCTGGTCGATCTGTTGCCCGATCATGCGCTTGAGCTCTGTTCCAAGCCCGGTCATGGTAGCCGCTTCCGGCTATCGATGCCGTTGGCCGGGGCGGATGAAGTGGCGGTTAATCTGCATGCCAAGGAATGGCTGCCGACGCTGGATACGCCGCTCGATTTGGCAGTGTTGGTGATCGAAAATGATCTGCAGGTGCGCCAGTCGCTGGTGGATTTGATGCGGATGTGGGGTTGTCGTGTGTCACAGGCGGAGCATGCCGATGCCGCGCTGGCACAGGTCACGGCCGGTTTTCAGCCGGATGCGGTGATTGCGGACTATCGTCTGCCGGGCGGTAAAACAGGGGTGGAAGCGATCCGCCAGATGCGCGAGGCAGGCCAACAGAAGCTGCCGGCACTGCTGTTGACGGGTGAGTCGCTGCCCGAGACG
>JALUXN010000044.1 GCA_027018975.1 Mariprofundaceae bacterium
TCGCGAATGCCGGCCAGCATCAGGGTGGAGAGCGGGTAGTAGATCATCGGCTTGTCATAGACCGGCATCAGCTGTTTACTCACTGCCAGCGTCAATGGGTGCAGCCGTGTGCCGCTACCGCCGGCCAGAATAATGCCTTTCATCTTATGCCCCTCGCTTCATGCGCACATCGAACATCAATCGCGCCACATCCTTGAACTGCTTGGCGTAGTGTATGGTCAGTCCGTCACACACGCTCTCCGGCAACTCTTCCACATCGACTGCATTGCCTGCCGGCAGAATCACCGCATCGATGCCGAGCCGTTTGGCGGCGAGCAGCTTCTCACGTTCACCACCGATCGGCAACACGTCACCGGCCAGCGTCAATTCACCCGTCATCGCCAGCCGTGCCGGCGCGCGATTGAGCGCCAGTGAGAGCAGCGCTGTAGCCATGGCAATGCCGGCACTCGGCCCATCCTTGGGCACCGCCCCCTCCGGCACATGCATATGCACAAACGCCTTGTCGAAAAACTCCGCATCGGCACCAAACTGCGCCAGATGCGAGGTGACATACGAGTAGGCGATCTCGGCTGACTCCTGCATTACCTTGCCGAGTTGGCCGGTGATTTTCATACCGCGCCGATCACGATGCACCACCGTCGCCTCCAGTACCAGCGAGGTGCCGCCCATCGCTGTCCAAGCCAGCCCCGTGACCAGTCCGACACCCTGATGAATCGCCTGCTCACGGAAACGCGGCTTGCCGATATAGTCGGCCAGATCGGCGACGCCGATTTTCACCGGCAGCACCGCCGCCCCCTCGGCCACCCGCCGCGCCACCTTGCGCAGCATCTTCTTCATCAACCCTTCCAGCCGCCGCACGCCCGGTTCGCGCGCATAATCCTCCACCAGATGCTGCAGCGCCGCCTTGGTCAAGGTGACTTCACCCCGTTTGAGCGCATGCGCCTCCAGCTGCGCCGGCCAGAGATGTTTGCGGGCAATCTCCACCTTCTCGCTGATCATGTAGCCGGGCAGACGAATAATCTCGGCGCGATCGAGCAGCGGCCGCGGGATGGTGTCGAGCTGGTTGGCGGTGAGCAGAAAGAGGATCTGCGACAGATCGAAGCGGACATCGAGATAGTGATCCATGAAATCGGCATTCTGCTCCGGATCGAGCACTTCCAGCAGCGCCGAGGCCGGATCGCCGCGGAAATCGGAGCCGATCTTGTCCACCTCATCAATCATCACCACCGGATTGGCCACTTCGACACGTTTGAGCGCCTGCACCAGTTTCCCCGGCATGGCACCGATATAGGTGCGGCGATGCCCTTTGATCTCCGCCTCATCGCGCATGCCGCCGACAGAGAAGCGGTAGAACGGCCGCCCGACCGCCTCGGCGATCGCCTTGCCGAGCGAGGTCTTGCCCACCCCCGGCGGGCCGACGAAGAGGATGATCGAGCCACCCACCGCCTTCTTGCGCGCGCCGACAGCGATGAACTCCAGGATGCGATCCTTCACATCCTCCAGCCCCGAGTGGTGGCGATTGAGCGCCCGCGCGGCGGTGGTGAGGTTGTAGCGTTCGCGGCAGAACTTGCCCCACGGCAGCGCCGTCAACCAGTCGAGATAGTTGCGTGTGACCGTATATTCGGGCGATGCACTCTCCAGCATCGCCAACTTCTCCAGCTCATCCTCGAAGACCGCCTGCGCCTCCTCGGAGAACTTCAGCTTCTTCGCCTTGCTGCGGTACTCCTCGAGTTCTTTCTGGCGCGGATCTTCATTCAGACCCAGCTCCTGCTGGATCTCATGCAGCTGCTCCTGCAAAAAATAGCGCCGCTGCTGCTCGGAGATACGCTCGTCGATATTGTTGCGAATCTTCGCCTGCACCTTGCTGACATTCAGTTCGCGGTCGAGCAAGGAGACCACCTTCTTCAGGCGGTCGAAGATCGGATAGGTTTCGAGAATATCCTGCAGATCCTCGCGGCTGGCAGTGGTCAGGCTGGCGGCGAAATCGGCCAGTCGGTTCGGCTCGTTGACATCGAAGCGGGAGGCAAACAGCCGCAGCTCCTCCTCATAGAGCGGATTGTGTTTGAGCAACTCCTTGATGGTGTTGACCACCGCCACGGTATAGGCGCGCAGGGTGACGTTATCCTCGTAGCTCGTCTCCGGCCGGTAACGCGCTTTCACCCGGATCGGATTTTTGTTGGTGAGAAAGCCCTCAATGCGGAAGCGGCGCAGACACTCGACCACCAGATGCAGTCCGTGCCCCTCGATCTCCACCGCCTTGGCCACCCGCGCCACCACGCCGACCTCATAGAGGTTCTCCGGCGCATAGGGTGCATCCTCATCGCGCACCAGTACCAGCCCGACATGCTGCTCATGGCGATCCGCCAAGCCGCGAATAATGCCGGCCATCTCCGAACCCTCATAGACCAGTGGCACCACCAGCCCGGGGAAGAGCGGCCGGTTGGAGAGCGGCAGCAGTGTCAGCTGCTCGGGCAGCAGTTCATCGGAGCGCACCAGCTGCGCCTCTTGCGCGCTGGATGTCTCTGCCTGCGTGTTGTCGCTGTCGTCTTCGGGGGAAGCCCCATCAGCCTGCTCGATGTCGAGCACTTCCGGTTCGTCAATAGGGTCAGAATTCATCACGCCTTTTTAAGGTTCGCTTCATCGAAATGCAAGGCTTGAAATTGCAGCGTGCCGCCCACACAAGCGGCACCCGCAGCAGCCAACGGCTGTCGCGGTTGCGCAATTTCACAAACTATGACACATTCACGCAACAGGAGGCTTCATTCATGCGTAGTTTCAAAGGCATATTTATGCTGATCATTACCAATCTTCTGGTCTTCCTCACGCTGGTTATCTCCGGCAATATTATTATCAATTTCATCCTCCCCGCCTTCGGCATCGATATGCGCGGCAGCTTTGCCAGCAGCCAGTTCGCGTGGGCGATGGTCTTCGGCTTCGGCGGCGCCTTTATCTCGCTCTGGATGTCCAAACCGATGGCCAAGCGGATGTACAAGATGCAGCAGGTGATCAACCCGACCACCGAAAAAGAGCGGCTGGTGTACAACACCGTCAAAGAGCTGGCCGAACGCGAAGGGATCAAGATGCCCGAGGTGTGGGTCTATTGGGATGATGTGCCGAACGCCTTCGCCACCGGCCCGACCCGCAACAACGCCATGGTGGCGGTCTCCTCCGGTCTGGCGACGGCGCTGAATGACCGCGAACTGAAATCGGTACTGGCGCACGAGATGGGGCATGTCTCCAATGGCGATATGGTCGCCACCACACTGCTGCAGGGGTTGATGAACACCTTCGTCTATTTCCTCGCCAGCATGATTGCCCGACTGGTGGCCAGTGCCGGATCGCGTGATGGCGAGATGAACTACTTCCTCTACTTCATTGTCGATATGATCCTGCAGATCCTCTTCTCCATCCTCGCCATGATTGTGGTGATGTGGCACTCCCGCCGCCGTGAATTCAAGGCTGATGCTTTCGCAGCGCGCGCCTATGGGGCTGCCAATATGATCAGCGCCCTGCAGAAGATCGAGCAGCTGGCCGGTCGCATGGTCGAAGAGGAAGAGGAGCAGAGCGTGCTGGCGCCCAAAGATGCGCTGGCTACGATGAAGATCCACGGCAAGGCCGGCGGTCTCTCACAACTCTTCGCATCGCACCCGACCACTGCCGCCCGTATCGCGGCACTGCGGACGATGATGTGATGCGGTTAGCGTGATTCGGTCAATTTAATGCAACCAGCGGTCTGCACGGGGAGCACCTGTTGCCACATTTGACGGCGGCCATACTGGTCATCGGCAACGAGGTGCTCTCCGGGCGCACTCGCGAAGCCAACGCCTATCTCGCCGCGCAGGAGATGTTTGCGCGCGGCTGCAAGCTGGCCGAAATCGCCATCATTCCCGACGAGCACGATAGCATCGTCCAGACGCTGAACCGTCTAAGAGCAGCCTACGATGCGGTGATCACCTCCGGCGGCATCGGTCCGACCCATGACGACATCACCATGCAAGCGGTTGCCGATGCCTTCGGTGTCGGCGTGATCGAGCACAAGTTCATCGTCAAAGCGATGG
>JALUXN010000045.1 GCA_027018975.1 Mariprofundaceae bacterium
ACACGACCTTCGCGATACCACTCGGTACGGGCAATCTCAGCACCGCCCAGACGGCCGGCACAGTTGATCCGCACGCCCTTGGCACCCATGCGCAGTGCACTCTGAACGGAACGCTTCATGGCGCGACGGAAAGCGACACGACGCTCCAGCTGGAAGGCGATATTCTCAGCAACCAGCTGCGCTTCGGCTTCCGGCCGGCGCACTTCCACAATAAAGACCTGCACTTCACGGCCAAATTGCTTCACCAGCTCCGCACGCACAGCATCGATCTCGGCACCTTTCTTACCGATCACCACGCCCGGACGGGAGGTATGCACGGTCACTTTGATCTTGTCGGCGGGGCGCTCGATGATGATGCGCGACACGCCGGCATGTTTGAGGCGAGCCTTCACATAGCGGCGCAGTTGAATATCTTCACGCAGCTGATCGCCAAAGCTCTTATCGTTTGCATACCATACGGATTCCCAATTGCGCGTGACACCGACGCGAAATCCAATTGGATTGACTTTCTGTCCCATTGATTAAACCCCTTTATCCGCGCTCACTGACGCTAACGGTCAGATGGCTATGGCGATGAAAACGTTGACGCATGCGACCCATGCCTTTCGGGCGGTAACGCTTGAGCGTCATACCGGCATCCGCTTTGGCAGTCGATACGTAGAGCTGATCGACGTCGAGACCGTGGTTCTGCTCGGCATTGGCGATCGCAGACTTGAGCACCTTCTCATACAGACGCGCCGATTTCTTCGGTGAGAGCGCCAGTACGGCCAGCGCGCGGTCAACATTCAGGCCACGGATGGCATCGGCCATCAAACGGGCTTTCTGCGGACTGATGCGGCTGTTTTTATGCAGCGCACGAACTTCTTCAGACATGCTTATTACCTCTTCCTGGCCTTTTTATCCGCACCGTGACCGTAGTAGGTGCGGGTCGGAGCAAACTCACCCAACTTGTGACCAACCATATTCTCGGTGACATAGACCGGGATGAACTTGTGGCCGTTGTGCACCGCAAAGTTCAAACCGACAAAATCAGGAGCGATGGTGGAACGGCGTGACCAGGTTTTGATCACGGACTTTCGCTCTGAAGCCTGCGCAGCATCGACTTTCTTCTGCAGCGAAGCTTCAATATATGGGCCTTTTTTTAATGAACGAGCCATCTATTTACCTCACTTCTGATTGCGACGGCGAATAATGTCACGATTCGACGCCTTCTTCTTTTGACGGGTCTTGTGACCCTTGGTCGGCACACCCCACGGGGTCACCGGATGACGACCACCAGAGGTACGACCTTCACCACCACCATGCGGGTGATCCACCGGGTTCATGGCCACGCCGCGCACATTCGGGCGAATACCCAGCCAGCGCGAACGACCGGCTTTACCCACCTTGCGGTTGGAATGGTCTGCATTGCCCAGCACGCCAATCGTGCCGAGGCAACGAGCATCGACGCGACGGAACTCGCCGGATGGCAGCTTCAAAATCGCCTTGCCACCCTCTTTACCCATCAATTGAACCGATGAGCCGGCGCAACGTGCCAACTGGCCGCCCTTGCCCGGTTTCATCTCAATATTGTGCAACAAGGTACCGACACGGATGTTCGCCAACGGCAGTGTATTGCCGGGGCGGATATCTGCATCAGGGCCACTGCTTACCACGTCGCCCGGACGCAATCCCTGCGGTGCAAGAATGTAACGCTTCTCACCATTGCGAAATGACACCAGCGCGATGTGTGCTGTGCGGTTGGGGTCATATTCGATGCGCGCAACCTTACCTTCGATGCCGAAATTGTCACGCTTGAAATCGACCATACGATAGAGACGCTTATGACCGCCGCCACGATGGTGCGAAGTGATGCGACCATTGTTGTTGCGGCCACCGGATTTGGTCAACCCCTTGGTCAGACTCTTCTCCGGTGCGCCTTTGTGCAGCCCTTCGTGCACCACGCCGACACGGCCGCGATTGCCGTTACTGGTTGGTTTTAATGCCTTCAACGCCATCGGTTATACCTCTTCTGCCATATCAAGCGTGTGGCCTTCAGCCAATCGAACGACCGCCTTCCGGTAGCCCGGACGGGTGCCCATACGATAGCCGCGACGCTTTGGCTTGCTCGGCATGTTCATGATCTGCACCTTCTCCACGCTCACTTCAAAGATCGCCTCGACAGCGCTCTTCACCTGTGTCTTGGTGGCACTGCGCGCCACGCGGAAGGTGTACTGGTTAGCACCACTGGTGCCCATGTAGGTTTTCTCGGTAATCATCGGCTGACGCACGATATCGAGATAGATGATATTCGCTTTTGAATCTGCACTCATGACAGACGCTCCTCCAGACGCTCAACAGCCGCCTCAGTCATAATCACACGCTTGCTCTTGAGCAGATTGTGGATGTTGATCTGGCCATCAAGCAGCACCTCGGTGTTCTTAATGTTGCGCCCGGAGAGCTCGACATTGCGATCCGGCTCCGCCAAAACGACCAGCGCGCCATCACTGTCAAACGCATTGAGCATCTGTACAAAGCCCTTGGTCTTCACTTCCGGCAGCTCGATCTTATCCACTACAGTCAGCTTGCCGTCACGCAGACAGCTGGAGAGCACGAGGCAGAGTGCGCGACGGCGCTCTTTCTTGTTCACACGCGAGGTGAATGTCGTATCCGCGGACGGGCCATGTGCTGTGCCACCATGACGCATGTGGTGTGCACGGGTAGTACCCTGACGTGCACGGCCAGTGCCCTTCTGCTTAAACGGCTTCTTGCCGCCGCCGGAGACTTGGCCAACCGTCTTCACTGCCGACGTGCCAGCGCGTTGCGCAGCAGCCAGCGAGGCATAAACACGGTGGACAAAACCTTCGTCTGCATCCAGACCGAATACGGCCGGATTCAGCTCACGGGTTTTCACCTCGTTATTATTCTGATCTACAATCGATACCGTTGACACCTTATCCTCCCTTCACTGCGGGACGTACTTCAACCAGTCCATTCTTAGCACCGGGTACAGCACCGCGTACAAGGATACGATTCTCTGCTTCATCGACGCGCACCACTTCCAGATTCTGGGTGGTGACACGCGCATTACCGTAGTGACCCGGCATCTTCTTGCCCGGGAATACGCGACCCGGCCACTGGCACTGACCGGTAGAACCCATCTGACGGTGCACCTTCTCGGCACCATGGGTGGCACGGCCGCCACCAAAGTCGTAGCGCTTCATCACACCGGCGAAACCACGACCCTTGGATGTGCCCGATACGTCGATCTTTTGACCCACTTCAAACAGCGTTGCAGTCAGCTCCTGACCCAACTCAAACTCTGCATCGCCGTCCACGCGGAACTCTTTGAGTCCGCCGGTGATCTCCTGACCCTGCTTGGCAAAGTAGCCCTGCAGCGCACGGGAGTTGACTCGCTTCGGCTTGCCATAACCAACCTGCACCGCATCGTAGCCATCTTTCTCGGCACTGCGGCGCGCAATCACTTTGCACGGCTCGATATTCAATACTGTGACAGCAACGGCATTGCCCTCTTCAGTAAAGATCTGTGTCATGCCCGCTTTTCGGGCAATCACTCCAACACTCATGATATCCCCCGATTACAGCTTGATCTCGACATCCACACCGGATGGCAGATCAAGTTTCATTAGCGCGTCCACCGTCTGCGGTGTTGGCTTGTCGATATCCAGCAAGCGTTTATGGGTACGAATCTCAAACTGCTCACGTGAATCTTTATATTTGTGTGGCGACTTGATCACGCAGAACTTGCGGATCTTGGTCGGGATCGGAATCGGACCACGCACATCTGCGCCGGTACGTTTTGCTGTTGCCACAATGTCAGCCGCGCTCTTGTCGAGGATACGGTGATCAAACGCCTTCAGGCGAATACGAATACTTTGTGTTGCCACCTACGGCCCCCTTATTTACTAATATCGGTCACGACGCCAGCGCCGACCGTGCGTCCACCTTCGCGGATAGCGAAGCGCAGCTCTTTGTCCATGGCGATCGGTGTGATCAGCTCAACATCCATGGAGATGTTGTCGCCGGGCATCACCATATCGGTGCCCT
>JALUXN010000046.1 GCA_027018975.1 Mariprofundaceae bacterium
TCGGGCGCAGCATCGACGATGACGGCATCGAAGGCGGTTCACTGCAGGGCTTGGGCTGGCTCGATCTGCAGACCACCATGCAGGCGGAGAAACAGCTGCGTCAGATCGATCAGCCCGCCCGCTATCCCGCCGCGCATCGTGTCACCGGCTACGAAATCCACCATGGCGACTCCAACGCTGATCCTGCCCTCTTCCCCTTCGCCGCCGCCTCTGCGGATCAGCAGGTATGGGGTAGCTATGTCCACGGTCTCTTCGCGCAGGGCGCCTTCCGCCGCGCCTGGCTGGCCACGCTCGGTTTTCACCACAGCGATGGCGCAGATCAGCAAACACGCACCCTAGCATCGCTCGATCGACTGGCCGATGCCTTGGATGCATCACTTGATCTGCAGCTGTTGCCATTCTGATTGTCGAAAAAGAAGGCTTGCCTTTTGCATGGGGGTGGCAATACTTCGCCGCTACATATTGAATCCGGCTTATCCAGAGCAGTGGAGGGTTACAGGCCCTACGAAACTGCGGCAACCGGCCTACACGTTGCGATGATTGTGGTATCACCGGCGTGAGGAGAATGGTGCCAATGCCTGCCTGCGAATGATCTGATCCGAGTATCTGATCATTCAAGGGAGCGATGATGCGGGTTGTTCGAACGAATGCGGCAACGCAATCTCTCTCATACAACCTTCGCCAATCGCGGAGGTTTTTCTGTTTCTGGGGCTGCCGACACTGGAGATGGAGCAGATGAACATTGTTCGTGCATTGAAATGCAGAGAGTGCGGTCACGAGTATGAGATTCAGCCGACGCATGTTTGCGAGTTTTGTTTTGGGCCGCTGGAGGTGGTCTATGACTACGAGAAGCTCGACGGCTATTTCACCCGTGAGCTGATCGAATCCCGCCCGCAAAATATGTGGCGCTACAAAGAGCTGCTGCCGATCGACGGTGAGCCGAGTGTCGGAGCGCAGAATGGTTTTACGCCACTGGTGCGTGCCAAGAATTTGGAAAAAGCGCTCGGCGTCTCCGAGCTCTATATCAAAAACGATTCCGTTTGCTATCCCACCCTCTCATTCAAAGATCGCGTTGTCTCCGTGGCGCTCTCCAAAGCGGTGGAGTTCGGCTTCAAAACCGTCGCCTGTGCCTCCACCGGTAACTTGGCCGGCTCGGTTGCTGCCAATGCAGCGGCGGCAGGGCTGGAGTCCTATGTCTTCATCCCGCACGATCTGGAGCAGGGCAAGGTGCTCGGCGCGGGGATCTTCGGCACCAAAATCATCGGCATCAAAGGCAAGTATGATGATGTGAACCGCCTCTGCTCGGAGGTGGCCGGCAAGTATGGCTGGGCGTTCGTCAATGTGAATGTGCGGCCGTTCTACGCGGAGGGCTCCAAGTCACTCGGCTATGAGATGATGGAGCAGCTGGGCTGGAAAGCGCCGAAACATGTGGTGGTGCCGATGGCTTCCGGCTCGCTCTGCACCAAGGTGCACAAGTCGATCAAGGAGTTCATCAAGCTCGGTCTGATCGAGGATAACGGCACGGCGGTCTATGGCGCGCAGGCCACCGGCTGCTCGCCGATTGCCAAGTCGGTCAAAGATGGCACCGACCTGATCCATCCGGTGATCGCCGACACCATCGCCAAATCGCTGGCGATCGGCAATCCGGCGGACGGTTTCTACGCCAACCGCGTGATCAACGAGACCGGCGGCTGGGCGGAGGATGTCTCCGACCAGGAGGTGATCGATGCGATGAAGCTGCTGGCCGAGACCGAAGGGATCTTCGCCGAAACCGCCGGCGGCGTAACGCTCGGTTGCGCCAAGAAGATGATCGAATCAGGCAAGCTGCCGCGCGACGAGTCGATTGTGCTCTGCATCACCGGCAACGGTTTGAAGACGCAGGAGGCGGTGGTCGATGCGATTGACAAGCCGCGCATTATCGATGCCAACCTGAAAGATTTTGACGAACTGGCCGCCGCTGACGGCTTTGATGCTGCGGCATAAATATATTTGAGAAGCAATGCACCACAAAGACACGAAGGCACAGGGTGGTTAGTCCTTTTGTGCCTCTGTGCCTTGGTGGTCAATCAATGATAAGGAGTAACCTATGACTGTATCTGTACGAATCCCCACCCCGCTGCGCAAGCTGACTGGCGGTGCTGACGAAGTGAATATCGAGGGCGCCAATGTCGGCGAGATGATCGACAATTTGGAGGCGGCACACCCCGGCTTGAAAGAGCGTCTCTGCGACGAGAACGGCGAGATTCGCCGCTTCGTCAATGTCTATGTGAACGACGAAGATGTCCGCTTCATGGATGGTCGTGCCACGGCGCTGAAAGATGGCGATGAGGTCTCCATCGTACCGGCGATTGCTGGCGGCTGCTGATGAAGCTGCGCGTCTATCTCACCTTCGATGAAGCGACGGTGCGCGAGCCGATCATCTGGAAGCTGGCCAAAGAGTTCGATGTGGTGACCAATATCCGCACCGCCGAGGTGAAAGATCACATGGGGCTGGTCGGACTGGAGATCGATGGCGACGATGCCGTAGTCGAGGCGGCCACGCAGTGGCTGAGCGATCAGGGCGTGACCGTCGCACCGATCGAACAGGACGTAATCGAGGGGTAACTATTCAGCTCATCCCACGGTTTGCCCGCTAGCTGCGTTGAACATGCTCATGTGCAGCAGCACACTGCGCGTGTTCGCCTTGCTATCGAACAAACCATGGGCGACCTGAACAGTTCCAGCATGAAGCTGAATAATTTACGGGTGGTTCTACTTTGTGCCTTCGTGCCTTCGTGGTGAAAAAAGTGAGTGGAGTTGACTATGGCGATATTTGATAATGCAGCGGAGACCATCGGCAACACGCCGCTGGTGCGGTTGAACCGGATCGGCGCGGGCATCGGTGCGGAGATTGTGGCCAAGTGCGAGTTCTTCAATCCGCTCAATTCGGTGAAGGATCGTATCGGCAAGGCGATGGTTGAAGCGGCCGAGGCCGATGGGTCGCTCAAGCCGGGTGGCGTGATTGTTGAGCCGACCTCTGGCAATACCGGCATTGCGCTGGCGTTTGTGGCGCGCGCCAAGGGTTATCGCTGCATTCTGACCATGCCGGAGTCGATGAGTCTGGAGCGGCGCAAACTACTCAAGCTACTCGGCGCGGAGCTGGTGCTCACCCCGGCGGAGAAGGGGATGAAGGGCGCGATTGCCAGGGCGGGCGAGCTGGTGGCGGAGATTGACGGCGCCTTCATGCCGCAGCAGTTCGAGAACCCGGCCAACCCCGAGATCCATCGCCGCACCACCGCGCAGGAGATCTGGAGCGATTGCGACGGCAAGGTGGATGCGATCGTAGCCGGCGTCGGCACCGGCGGCACCATCACCGGCGTGAGCGAAGTGATCAAACAGCGCAATCCGTCGTTCAAGGCATTTGCTGTGGAGCCGGCCGATTCGCCGGTGATTTCGGGCGAGGAGCCCGGCCCGCACAAGATTCAGGGCATCGGCGCCGGCTTTATCCCCAAGAATCTCAATGTCGATATCCTCGATGGTGTGGTGAAGGTGAGCAATGACGAGGCGTTTGCCATGGCGCGCCGCTTGGCTGACGAAGAGGGCATCCCCGGCGGCATCTCCTCGGGTGCGGCGGTGACGGCTGCCCTACAGGTGGCCGTCCGCGATGATATGCAGGGTAAGCGTATTGTCGTCATCCTGCCCTCGATGGCCGAGCGCTATATGTCCACGGATCTATTCAAGGGTATTGAAGTTTAAGTTTGGGTAAGGGGTTAGGTGTGAGGTGTTAGGCGTGATTTTTCTCACCCTTCACGCCTCACGCCTGACCCCTTCACCCCTCACGGAGCAATCATGATCGATTTTACAGAAGAACAGATTGAGCGCTATTCGCGCCATATTATTTTGCCGGAAGTGGGCGCCGAGGGGCAGTCGAAGCTGCTCGAGTCCAAGGTGTTCATGATCGGAGCCGGTGGACTCGGCTCGCCGGTGGCCTACTATCTGGCTGCCGCCGGTGTCGGCACGATCGGTATCGCCGATGCCGAT
>JALUXN010000047.1 GCA_027018975.1 Mariprofundaceae bacterium
GGTGGCAAGCCGGTACCGGTGGCAACGCTGAACGGCTCCGGATTGGCGATCGGGCGTACTCTGGTCGCAGTGTTGGAGAACTACTGGCAGCCCGATGGCAGCGTGCAGATCCCTGAAGTGTTGCGCTCCTACATGGGCGGCATGGTATCGATCCTATCCGCCGAACATTGACCCTGTTTTACCAAATCATGACTGGAGAAGCGTATGCCTGAACTGAAATGTCTGTTGTGGGATGTCGATGGTACGCTTGCCGATACCGAGCGGGATGGCCATCGGGTGGCGTTTAATATGGCCTTTGAAGAGGCGGGGCTGGCGCGGCGCTGGGATGTGACGACCTACGGCGAACTGCTGAGCGTGACCGGCGGTAAGGAGCGGATCAAGTTCGATATCGAGCGCGGCGATATGCCGGCGATGCCGTATGAGGAGATCGCCCGTCTGCATGCGCGCAAAACGATCCACTATCAGGCGCTGATTGCCGAGGGGCGCATTCCGCTGCGTGCCGGTGTGCGGCGTCTGCTGGAGGAGGCCTATGCGGCCGGAGTGACGCTGGGTATTTCGACCACCACCACACCGGCGGCGCTGGATGCGCTCATTGAGCATTCGCTCGGCGCGGAGTGGTTTGACCGCTTCGCCGTGCTGGCGGCGGGCGATATTGTGCCGGCCAAGAAGCCGGCACCGGACATCTATCTCTATGCGCTTGCAGAGCTGGGGATTCCGGCGGAGGCGACGGTGGCGCTGGAGGATTCCGGCAATGGCTGGCGTTCGGCGCAGGCGGCTGGATTGCGCTGCGTGGTGACCGTCAACGACTACACGCGCGGGCAGGATTTCAGCGGCGCTGATCTGGTGGTCTCCGAGCTCGGTGAGCCGGAGGGCGAGACGGTGGAGCTGCTGAAGAATCCGCACGGGCTGCAGCTGCATCATGTGACGCTGGCCGATATTCAGGCATTGATGGCCGATTAACATGGCGGCGTTGCGACTGTTCGACAGCCACTGTCATATCAATTTTCCCCACTTCAGTGACGACCGCGACGCGGTGTTTGCCCGCATGGCTGAGGTGGGTGTCGAGGGGTGTGTGGTGGTGTCGGTGGATCTGGCGCAGCTGCCGGAGCTGGTGCAGCTGGCCGAGACGCACGACCATGTCTGGTTCTCTGTCGGTGTGCACCCCAATCATGATGTGACGGCGGAGCCGAGTATCGAGCAGCTCTGCACGCTGGCGAATCACCCGCGCTGTGTGGCGATCGGTGAGACGGGGATGGATTTTTTTCGCAACAGCGTGCCCGAAGCGGTGCAGGCAGAGCGGCTGCGCAACCATATCCGCGCCGCCCGCGCCTGCGACAAACCGGTGATTATCCATGACCGTGAGGCGGATGACGCCTGTATGACGATTCTGGCAGAGGAGGGGGTGGATCACTGTGGCGGCATCATGCACTGCTTCTCTTCCGACTGGCCAACGGCCAAGCGGGCGCTCGATCTCGGTATGTCGATCTCATTCTCCGGCAATGTCACCTTCAAACGCAATGAGGCGCTGCGCGCGGTGGCGGCGCGGGTGCCGGATGCGCGGCTGATGATCGAAACCGACTCCCCCTATCTCGCACCGGTACCGAAACGGGGTAAACGCAACGAGCCGAGCTATGTCGCGCATGTCGCCGGCTGTCTGGCTGAGGTACGCGGGGTGGATGTAGCGGCGCTGGCGGCGATGACGACAGAGAACAGCCGGCGACGCTTCGGGATATCTGCATGAGGGGGGAGATGCCATGATCGGCTGGCTGTCAGGCACTATCCGTGAGATCGACCCGACCGGCATTGTGGTGCTGGAGACCGGCGGGGTCGGCTATGAGATCACCATGAGTCTGCAGACGCTGGTGAAGATGAAACCGGGCGAACGCGCCGAGCTCTCCATTCACACCCATGTGCGCGAGGATCAGATCACTCTCTTCGGCTTTGCCAACGCAGCCGAGCGCACCATGTTCCGCAAGCTGACCACTGTCTCCGGTATCGGCGCCCGCATGGCGCTCAATTTGATGAGCGGCATGGCGGCGGATGAACTGGTCACCGCCATCGAACAGGCCGACGACCTGGCCATCGCCCGCACCCCCGGCATCGGCAAAAAGACGGCGCAGCGGTTGATTCTGGAGCTGCAGGGCAAGCTCGATGCAGGCAGTGGCGGCGCGGCACCTGCGGTCGGCAACAATCAGCAGGCCGAGGTGCGTTCGGCGCTGATCAATCTCGGTTACAAGCCGGCACAACTGGATGCGGCATTGAAACAGGTCAAGCCGGCCGATTTTGAGACGATGTTCCGCGCTGCGCTCAAGGTGCTTGGCTGATGAGCGGCATTGTCGATGGTGGCTTCGAGATGCCAGAACGATTGATCAGCGGCGCGCCAACTGCCGGCGATCAGTGGGATGCGGCGCTGCGCCCGAAAACACTCGACGAGTATATCGGTCAGGAGAAGATTCGCGCCAATCTGAAGGTCTATATCGAGGCAGCAAAGAAGCGCAGTGAGTCGCTCGACCATGTGCTGCTCTTCGGCCCGCCGGGGCTGGGCAAAACGACACTGGCCAACATCATCGCCGCCGAGATGGGGGTGAATATCCGTGGCACCTCCGGGCCGGTGATTGAACGCCCCGGGGATCTGGCCGCCATGCTCACCAACATCGAAGAAGGTGATGTGCTTTTTATCGATGAAATCCACCGTTTAAGTCCGCAAGTTGAAGAGATACTTTACCCTGCTATGGAGGATTTTCAGCTCGATATTGTCATCGGTCAGGGGCCGGCGGCGCGCTCGATCAAGATGGATATTCCCCGCTTCACACTGGTCGGCGCTACCACCCGCGCCGGTCTGTTGACCAATCCGCTGCGCGACCGTTTCGGCGTACTGGAACGGCTACAGTTCTATTCCCACGATGAGCTGGCCACCATTGTCAGCCGCTCGGCGCAGCTACTCAACATCGCCAGCGATGCCGATGGTTCGCTGGAGATTGCCAAACGCTCACGCGGTACGCCGCGCATCGCCAACCGCCTGCTGCGCCGGGTGCGCGATTTTGCCGAGGTGGAGCATGATGGCGTCATCACCCGTGCGGTGGCCGATAGCTCGCTACGGCGGCTGGAGGTCGATCATCTCGGCCTCGACCAGCAGGATCGCAAGCTGTTGGCGGTGATTATCGATAAATACAGCGGCGGCCCGGTTGGCCTCGACACGCTCGCCGCCTCCATCTCCGAAGAGCGCGACACCATCGAGGATGTGCTCGAGCCTTACCTGATGCAGGAGGGGTTCATCACCCGCACACCGCGCGGCCGCACGGTGACACCGCTTGCTTACAGCCATCTCAAACGCGACCTGCCCGGCTCAGATAAGCAACCTTCACTGCTATGAACGGTGACACACATACGCACACCATCCGCGTCTATTACGAAGACACCGATCACGGCGGTGTGGTCTATTACGCCAATTATCTCAAGTTCATGGAGCGCGGCCGCACCGAGTTCCTGCGCAGCCTTGGCTTGGAACTGGATGCGA
The DNA here is from genome assembly GCA_027018975.1 of Mariprofundaceae bacterium. Taxonomy (GTDB): domain Bacteria; phylum Pseudomonadota; class Zetaproteobacteria; order Mariprofundales; family Mariprofundaceae; genus Mariprofundus. Next base: position 3,518 of record JALUXN010000047.1, read on the forward strand.
TCGACCAACAGTACGGTATCCTATTCGCGGTGACCGAGGCCAATATCCGCTACCACCGGCCGGCCAGATTCAATGATCTGCTGCAGGTAGAGAGCCGGATCACGATGCTGCGCGGCGCGCGTATCCATTTTGCGCAGCGTGTACTGAGAGTGGCAGATAATACACTGCTCGCGGATGCGGAGATCAAGCTCGCCTGCACCCACCGCGATGGCGGTGTGCGCCGCATACCTGCGCCGATGATGGCCTGTTTGCAATCTATTTCTGAGGGGAGGTGATTTTGGAATATTTGAATATTTTTAGTAATTCTCAGGATTTGCAGATTATGCATCTGATCCTGCACGCGGGCATTGTGGTGCAGTCGGTGCTGGGCTTGTTGATGCTGCTCTCACTGATCAGCTGGATGATTATTTTCAGCAAACTGCGCATCTATGGTAAGAGCCGTCGCGAAGCGAAGGCGTTTTCCAAGATATTCTGGAATGGCTCGGATA
>JALUXN010000048.1 GCA_027018975.1 Mariprofundaceae bacterium
GCAAATCCCGGAACAGATTACCGGTGGCTACAGCCGCCGCGCCTGGTTGCTGCTCGGCGAGCGGGTCTTCTCACACCCCCGCTATGCGATGATGATTGTCGCCGCACTGGGGCTCTGCACCTTCGAGCGCTATCTCTGGATCATGATTCCGCTGGCGCTCTTTTTTACCCTGGAGTGGACGCTGCGCTTCTGGCTGCAGAAGGAGAACGGCTGGAAAAACCGCACCGAGATGACCTTCCTGCTGCTCGATGGTGTCGCCACGCTCAGCCTCTTCATCGCCATGCTCATGCCGGCCAGCCTGCTGGCGCAGGGCTTCTATCTGCGCTTGGCGCGCCTGCTGCGCGGCATGTATCTGCTGCGCATGCTGCGCATTTTCCGTTTCCTCACCCACGAAACCTTTGTCTATTCGATGCCTTTTGCCATGCTGGTGATCGGACTGGGCGGCCTCGGTATGGCGCTGAGCAGTGTCAGTCTCTATATCGGCATTGTACTGCTGCTGGAGCTGGTCAGCCGCGGCTACTCGATGCTCAAAGTGCTGCCCAAGGGGCGGCGGCGCACTGCTGAGCTGGCATTTTTGCCGCTGGATCTCTTCGCCTCCATCGCCGTGATGGGGATTGTGCCGGGGCTTTCACCCTACTGGGCGATTGTGCGGCTGGCGCGCTTCCTGATTATGCTCAATCCGCTCGATAATGTCGGCATGGCGATCGGCAAAGTGGCGCGCATGCCGGCGGTGCGCAGCGAGTTCAGTATGCTGGCGGGAATGATGGTGGCGCTGCTGCTGATCGGTTCGCTGTCGGTGATCTACCTCTATCCGGAGATGGATATTAACGACGATGGCGATGTCAACATGGCCGACTATGCGCCGTTCCAGATTATCCTCTTTGTCTTCCGGCTGATTATCGATCCGGGCGCAGCACCGCCGGAAGCCTTTTCGCCATGGCTGGTGGCGTTGACTGTCTTCCTTGTCATGGCCGGCGTCTTCTTCTTCGCCTTGGTGGTCAGCCTCGGCGCCAATGTGATGGAGTATCTGCTGCGCGAGCTCTCCAACAGCCCGCTCTCGGCACGCGAACAGCTGCTCTTTGTCGGCGCCAATGAACAGGCGGTGGCAATTCTCAAACAGCTCAGCCGCCTCTGTGGACGGATGCGGCGCACCTTCTCCTCGGTGTGGCTCTTTTTCGGCGAGCCACTCGGCGAGGCGCGCAGTGTTGGTGCCTGGATCACAGTGCGACTAGCTGAGAGCGGCGACCGTAATCTGGTCGAGCGCTTTCACCTCAGCGGCATCCGCCAGCTCTTCTTCTTCCATCCCGGCGAGGGCAAAGAGCGGCAACAGGATGTGATCGATCTACACCACCTCAAGCGCGATGCCGGTGTGAATGGCATGGTCGTTGCCGATTCGGCGCTCTCCCCACGGCTGCAGCGCATCTATCACGAGTCGCTCGGTATGGAGCTGCTTGACTCCTCATCGGTGGCTGCGCGCATGCTTTATCAGATGCACCACTGCGCCTACATGCCGGAGCTCGGTATCCGCCTGCTCGATGTGGTCGAGGGTGAGACGGGGCTATTCGCACTGCACTGGCCGCTGCGCATCACACGCGACGGTGGCGCGGCGATGATCTGCAGCCTCGATGACGCCGGCGAGTGTATCGGCAACATGATCGAGCTGGAGGTATGGCTGACGCAATGCTTTGAACAGGGTGTCAATCTGCTCGCTGCCATGCGCGATGAGGATGAGCCAGTGCTCTTCAGTGATCTGATGCGCCGCGAGGGACAGTCCGACTTCACCGATCTGATCGCCATCGGCCAGAATCCCAGCCTCTGGTCCGGCATCCTGAACCGGGCACTGGATGAAGAGGCGGCAGCGCACGAAAATCGCCTGAAGACATTTACCTGGCCGGAGACCTGGGATCTCTCCATGATCTTCCTCGGCTGGCATCCCGGCCTACCGGCCATGGTGGCCGAGATGGCGCTGAAGCATCATAAGCTGATGGTTCACGTCTTCAGCACCGGCGATGAGCTGCAGCTGATGCAAGCCAATCGCCACCTGCATGATGTCGTCGCCCAGGTTGGCGACTCCTGTGATCTCAAGACTTCGGTGCATGCCTGGGACGGCATGGATGTCGAGGCGCTGGTGGAGCATCTGCGCGGCTGTAAAGTGATGATGTTCTACCCCGAGGAGCAGAGCGGCGAAGGTGGTGGTGAGGATTCGCTGCTCGAACTCTGGTATCACGAAGTGGCGCAGATGCTCTCGGCACGCAAGGCGAAGGCGAAGTGGTGGACGCCACCGAAGCTGATGGTGCTGCCGCGCCAAGGCTCGCATGTGCGCGCCTTCATCGAGGCCTCCAACGACTACCCCGTGCTGGAGACCCATGTCGGTTCGCCCGATGCCTTCCACGATATTTTCATGGCCAGACGACTGCTCAATGAGGCGTGCCGCCAGATCGATCCCGAAGTGAGCGCCCAGAATGATAAGGTATTCCGCTTCATCGATGCACTGCTCGGCGACACTGTGCTGGTGGAGAGCGTAGCCAGTGAACGGCTCTTCGAACGCAGCGGTGAAGATGATCCGGCACCGATGCAGTGGCTGGATATCTACCGCGAAACGCTGCGCCGCGGCTGGCTGCTGGTCGCCTACCTCAGCCCGCGCCACGACAGCGTCGGCTGGCAGCTCTTCGAGTCGCTCGATCGCGCATTTCCATCAGCACAGAACGATCACATGCACGCCATCCATCTCTTCGGCGGTGTCGCCGTCAGCGAGATGGATCTGCCCGCCGAGAGCGAAGAGCTGCTCTTCTGCCGCCGCGGCGTGCTGGCACAGAAAACTGCGCCAAAGCAGAAAACAGAGGCGAAACAGCAAAAAACGCCTGCGCAGAAAACAGCGACCGCGCCCAAACTTACGCCAAAACCCGCACCGGCAGCAGCGCCAGCCGCCGCCGAGCCACCGAAAGCAGCAGCGCCCGCAGCGAAGCAGCCCACGCCTGACGTGAAAGCGGCAGAGACGAGTGCAGTGACAAGCGCCGTCAAAACGCCAACCCCACCCACCACAGCAGCGACAGTGAAACCGGCCAAAGCAGCCGCAGCACCGGCAGCGCCCGATCTGCATCACGGCGAGGTGATGGCGGAGCAGCCGTGGCCGCAACAGGCGGACAAACGGCTGCTGCAGGTGCTCGGCACGCAGATTGCTGGCTCGGTCGAGATGCTGGAGGCGAGCTCGGAGGCCGCGCTGATGAAGCTCATGGAGATCATCGACATGGGCGTGGATGAGGCGGTGGAAGCGATGATTATGGGCGCATTGACCGATCTGCAGAACATCGACAGAGTCAACCAACGCCTGAACAACGTGCGCTTCACTATGGAAGATTGGGCAAAAACATTGCCTGACGATCAATCTGCGCTAAGCTGGGCAGCGGCGATGCGCGACCGCTTTGTCATGCAGGAGGAGCGGCTGGCGCTGGAGGATGTGTTAAGCGCGGGTGCGGCAGTGGATACAGCGACCGCGACAGCGGTTGAAACAGCCGCCGCAGAAGCATCCCAGCCAAGCACCGAGGAAGCCACCGAGGAAGCCACCGAGGAAGCCACCGAGGAAGCCACCGAGGAAGTAGCCGAGGAAGTAGCCGAGGAAGTAGCCGAGGAAGTAGCCGAGGAAGTAGCCGAGGAAGTAGCCGAGGAAGTAGCCGAGGAAGTGGCCGAGGAAGTGGCCGAGGAAGTGGCCGAGGAAGTGGCCGAGGAAGTGGCCGAGGAAGTGGCCGAGGAAGCCGCCGAGGAAGTTGCCGAGGAAGTTGCCGAGGAAGTTGCCGAGGAAGTGACCGAGGAAACGGCTGAAGAAGCAAACATTGCACAGCGTGAAGTCGCTGTGATTGAGGAAATATTGGAGGGAGAAGTGATGGCTGAAAGTGTCTGGCCACAGGTGGCGGATAAGCGCCTGATCAGGGTTCTGGAGAAACAGGTGGAGGGGTCGGTGGACCTACTGGTGCAGAGTGCCGAAGATGGGTT
>JALUXN010000049.1 GCA_027018975.1 Mariprofundaceae bacterium
GGTTTATCCATTCGGCTAAATCCGACAACGAGGATTTGTCTGATCTGCTTATTGCGCATAGTGCAGTGGAGGCAGGGTGTGAATGCATGCTGACTTTTGACAAGAAAGCATCGGGATTTAAGCACTGCCAAATGCTTACAGTGTAATGCTGCCGAGCATACTCGCAGCTTTTTTCAATATGAAATGGTAACTATTCAGCTCATCCCACGCTTTGCCCGCTAGCTGCGTTGAACATGCTCATGTGCAAAAGCACACTGCGCGTGTTCGCCTTGCTATCGAACAAACCATGGGCGATCTGAATAGTTACATGAAATGAGCCTAAAATTTTGAGGTGTCTATCCAACATGCTACAGCTGCGAGTCTGTATGTGGTGCTTGTTTGGTAAGCGCTTAGTCGTGCAGTTTCAGTCGTAGAGGCTGGAGATGGAGCGGCCGTCGTAGATGCGGGTGATCGCTTCGCTCATCAGGGGTGCGATGGAGATGATGCGCACCTTGCCGCTCTGCATGATCTTCTCCGGCTGCAGGATACTGTCGGTAATCACCAGCTCATGCAGTGTGGATTTACGCAGTCGTTTGGCAGCGGGGCCGGAGAGGACACCGTGTGACGCATAGGCGCTCACTTTGGTGGCTCCCTGCTCCAGCAGCGCTTCGGCGGCGCCGCAGAGGGTGCCGGCGGTATCGACCATATCGTCGATGAGGATGCAGTGCTTGCCCGTCACATTACCGATGATATTCATCACCTTGGCGACATTGGGGGCGGGGCGGCGTTTATCGACAATGGCCATATCGACATGCAGGCGGTTGGCCAGCGCCCGGGCGCGCACCACGCCGCCGACATCGGGCGAGACGATCATAATATCATCCATGGCATTGCGCTCTTCAATATCTTTGGCAAACAGTGGGATGGCGAAGATGTTGTCCACCGGAATATCGAAAAAGCCCTGAATCTGGGTGGCGTGGAGGTCGAGCGTGAGGACACGGGTGGCGCCGGCGCGGGTGATCAGGTCGGCGACCAGCTTGGCGGAGATGGGGGTGCGCCCGGCACTTTTGCGATCCTGTCTGGCGTAGCCGAAGTAGGGGATGACCACGCTGATATTGCGCGCTGAGGCGCGTTTGGCTGCATCGATGAAGATCAGCAGCTCCATGAGATTGGCGTTGGCCGGTTTGCTGGTGCTCTGAATGAAGAAGGCGTCGAGGCCGCGGATGGTCTCCTGCACTTGCAGGAAGATCTCGCCATCGGAGAAGCGTTGAAAATAGAGCTCACCGAGCGGGTGGCCGATATGATCACAGATGCCTTGTGCCAGTGGCGGGTTGGATGTGCCGGAGAACAGGCGAAGCTTTTGGTGAACCATGATCAGAAGACTCCTCTTCGGAAAATCACTACTTGTTGCAACTGTTCATCTCATCCCACGCTTTGCCCGCTAGCTGCGTTGAACATGTTCATGTGCAACAGCACACTGCGCGTGTTCGCCTTGCTATCGAACAAACCGTGGGCGATCTGAACAGTTGCCTTTTGCGCAGGTTGCAGTTTTTTTAGCAACCTGAATCTGGCTGGGACGGCAGGATTCGAACCTGCGCATGACGGGATCAAAACCCGCTGCCTTACCGCTTGGCTACGTCCCAAGATGCAAAGGGTGGATGCTGCTGATCATGCCCACGTGCGTCCACTCGGCTAGCTGTTGCTGCTTCAACTCCGCAGCCAGTGCGCAGGCTGCATCGGCATCATCCAGCAGGGCGACACACGCGGATCCGCTGCCACTCATCCAAGCTGTTACGGCCTCACTCTGCATGGCTGCAAGCAGCTTGGCCACGTCAGGATTGAGCGCGCAGGCACTGGCTTGCAGATCATTTTCGGCCAGCTGCGGCGGATCGCGGCGGATGGTATCCAGCGCCGGTCGGGTGGTCAATGCGCGATCAAAGTGGGCAAAGACAGCGGCGGTGGAGAGGCCGCTGGCCGGTTTGGCGAGCAGTAGTGCGCCGCTCGGCAGTGGCTGGTTGTAGGGTTGTAGCTGTTCGCCGATGCCGGTGGCGCGCGAGGCTTGTTGGAAGAGGAAACAGGGGATATCGGCACCAAACGGGGCGGCGAAGGCGATCATCGCATCGCGACTCATCTGCAGCTGCCAGCGTTGATTGGCGATCATCAGGGCAGTCGCTGCATCCGATGAGCCGCCGCCGAGCCCTGCTTGATCGGGAATGCGTTTATCGATATGCAGGCGCAGGCCGCGGCGGATGCTGTACTCGCGCTGCAGTGCAGTGAGCAGGTGGTGCACCAGATTCTTCTCGCCCGAGAGACGCGCCTCCGAGCAGGTGACGACGATCTGCTCGGATTCATCCACCTGAATCTGGTCGCAGAGATCGGTATAGACAAATACGGTGTCGAGCGCATGCATGCCATTGGCGAGCAGGTCGGTGATGCGCAGATAGAGATTGATTTTGGCTGGTGCCGGATAGGTGTCGGTCATGGTTGAATGATCAGGATGGCCAGCTGGCCGCGTCGAATATTGGAGATGGTCAGTTTGTGTGCATTGGCCAGCCATTGCAGACGGATCAGCTCGCCATGACGGCGGCTCTCCCAACGTCCATCGCCTGTCGGCTGAAAGCGTTCGGGCATGTGGTTGAGCAGTATGGCCGCCATCTCTGCGGGGGTGAGGACAAAACCGAGGTCGGTGAGTTGATTCGGCTCGACATTGCGCCAGCGCGGATTGTGATTGTCACGGATGACCATCTGCGCACCCAACCAGCGAAACTGCATCACCAAGCCGGAGGCGGCATGGGTGAGGCGAATATCGCCGGATTTCGGATGGTCGGCATGCCACTCGATCAGCGCCTGCCAGCGGCGCTTCGGGGTGATGACAACCAGACGCCCGTGGAATGTGCGGTAGGGGCCGATGCCGGCGGCAGCATGCTGCGCACGGTTTGCCAGAGCCTGTGGTGTCTCTGCGGTGGGCGGCGTGGTGGTGGCGCAACCGGCGCAGAGGGCGAGCAGGGTGATGAGCCATGCTCGCAGCAGTGCCGGATGACAGCTCACTGCGCAGGCAGCCCTGCCCGGATCTTCTGGCGCAGTTGCTCAGGCTTGGGGTGGTGCAGTTTCAATGCTTTTTGCCACGCTGAGCGCGCTGCTTCATGGTTGCCGCTGCGCCAGAGGATATCGCCGTAGTGGCCGGTGATCTCGGCGTCATTCGGTTGCGCTTTCAGGGCGCGTTGCTGGGTGCGCATCGCCTGCGGATAGTCGCCACTTTGGTAATAGACCCAGGCGAGGGAGTCGAGGTAGTAACCGTCGTTCGGTTTGATCAGCAGGGCGCGCTGGATCAACATCTTCGCTTCGCTGAGATTGGTGCCGCGTTCGGCGTAACTGTAGCCGAGGAAGTTGAGTGCGTCGGCATGATTCGGGTTCTGTTTGAGTAGCTGATGCAGTGTCTGTTCCAGCGCCGGGTAGCGTTTGAGCTCCTGCTGCGCAACGGCGCGGTTGAAGAGCAGCTGATCCGGGAGGTGTGTTTTTTTGTGCAGCAGTGGCTCGCTATCATCGAGCAGCTGCTGATAGCGCTGTTGCTGCAGCTGGATGGAGGAGCGCAGCAGGTGGGCTTCGATGTTCTCGGGGTGCTTGGCGAGGATCTGCTGCAGGCGGCGGTTGGCCTCCTCGAGGCGGTTGTTGCGCGCATCGATCACAGCCAACCGCAGCGCCGCTTCGGTGGCGATCGGCGTGTCGGGGTCAATGGTGGCGTAGAGTTTGGCGGCTTCATCGTGTTTGCCTTCCGCTTCGAGAGTGCCGGCGAGGTAGAAGGTGTCTGCGGCGGTGGCTTGCGGATCTTTGACCAGTGTGCGGAACGTTGCCTCCGCCTCATCATAGGCTTGATGCTGGAGATAGAGCATGCCGAGCTGGCGCAGCAGGATCGGGTTGTTGCCTGAGCGCGCGACCGCCTGACGGAACACTTCAATCGCCTCGCCGAGGCGCTGCTGCTCGATGAGCAGTTTGCCCAGTGCGTGGGTGACGCGGAACGATTGGGGGTGGTGGGCGATGTATTGGCGTAGAATCGTCTCGGCCTGTTTCGGGTGCTGCTGTTTGCTGGCCAGTTGGCTGCGCAGTAGGACGGCCATCTCAGCGTCCGGCGACAAGCGCTGCATGGCACGCAGTGCTTTGTCGGCAGCGCGCGGCTGGTTGAGCTGCATCAGCAGCTGTGCTTCGAGCAGTCGATAAGCGGGGCGATCCTGTCGGGCGATGGCGGCACGGGTCGCTTTCAGAGCATCGTCATAACGATGCTGCAGGGAGAGGATTTTGATCTGCAGCTCGCGGGCGCCTGCGTGATCGGGGTGATCGTGCAGAAAGGCGGTGATGTTGGTCAGCGCCCGTTGGCTGTTGTGGTTGATGAGGTCGAGCTGCACCTGCATCAGCTGCACAGCCTGCTGCTGGTTGTTGTCGAGCGTCGGTGTGGCAAGCAGGGCATCCAGATGTTGCTGCGCTTGGTCGTTCTGCTTGTTTTCGATCAGCAGACGGGTGAGCTGAATATGGGGATCGATGGCCGTGGGGTCTTTGTGGACGAGCGCCTTCAGCAGTTCGATGGCCAGTCCCGGGTTGTGCTGCTTGAGGGCGTTCTGGGCGGCCAGATAGAGAAAGCCCGGCTCCATGTTGTTGAGATCGATATGTTTGCGCGCTGCTGGTGCAGATTGCGTAGCACGCTGTTGGGATGGCTTCGACGTTTGGTCGGCTGCCGGCGACGTGGATGATGGGGGCTGTTTTGCAGCACAGCCAGCCATCAGCAGAGCTGCGATGATCGTGATGAATTTACTGGTCATGGTGGGATCCGGTGGATGCGATTTGCTGAAAGGCTTGGCCGCTGTCGTTGAGATGCCAGTAGCGGATTTCGTGGTGTTGGCCGTGATGGATGCTGATAATCGGGTAGAGGAACCCCTCCCAGGCGCTCTCCAGATCGGTGGGTGACGGCTTGGCGGGGCAGTCGGGGTGGGAGTGATAGACACCGATGATCTCCAGTGCGCTGTTGCGCAGCTCGCGGTCGATCTGTTGATATGCGGCCGGGTCGAGCTGAAAACGGTCGCTGGCGCGCGCTTGATTGAGATTGGCGACCGGGCGTGCTTCGTGCACCTGCCAGCGCTCTTCATGCGCGCTACCGATCAGCAGGCCGCAGACCTCGTGCGGATAACCGGCACAAGCCGATTCGATCATGGTGGTGATGGTCTCTGCACCGATCTGTAACGAAGCGGGTGAAGGGGTTGGATCGAGGACGGCCAGATATGCGGGCGTGCGGAAACGTTCAGGTTCATCGATGTCAGTGGTCAAAATGGCTCCATGTGCGACGGAATTGCGCCAAGCCTATCGCGATTCGTGATGGCGACAAGGCTAGTGGTTGGCATGGTGGCGATAAAACGTCTATGCTCGCCGTGTCGGTTCTGCGCGGGAGGTGTGATGCGTCTGCTGTTCGCTCTGCTCTGTTTCTGCTCTTCGGTCGCCCCTCTGCAGGCCGTGCCCGAGCTGGCGCAGCAGCGTCTGGATTTTCAGCATGCGCGTGCGGCACTGCGCAGCCACGATGTATCCCATTTTCAACAACTGTACGGCGCGCTTGCGCACTATCCGTTGCAACCCTATCTGTCGATCTGGCGGGCGCGGCAGCAGCTCGATCATGACCGCTTGGTGGGCGATGTGCTGGCGCGCTTCGGGGATGTGCCGGAGGCGTGGGATCTGCGCCGCGCATGGGTGATTCAGCTGGCCAAGCGCCACAAATGGCAGCAGCTCGATGCGCAATTCCGTGCTCACCCCTATCTGGCCAAGCAGCTGCCTGAGACCGATATGTTGCGGCGCTGGCATGCCGGTCAGCGGCAGCAGGCATTGGCGGCGTTTTCGATCTATTGGCAACAGCATCGGCGGATTTCTCACTATATCAGACCGCTCTATCACGCCTGGCAGCAGGCGGGGCATCCGACGCTTGATGAGCGTTGGGCGCGGGTGAATATGCTGGCGCGGGCGCGGCGTTGGGCGCAGGTGGCGTGGTTGGCGCGTCCGCTGCCGGCGGCACAACGGGCGGGATTGATGCAGTGGCGGACGTTGCAACGCTACCCGCAGCGTCTGTTGCAGCAGTGGCCGAAGCATCTGCAGCCGGCGCTGGCGTGGATGATCTGCGATGATGTGATTCGGCGCTTGAGTTGGCGTGATCCTGCCCAGGCCTATGAGGCGTTTCAGCAGCTGTTGCAGCGTCGGGCAGTGACCCCGACAGCAGCGCAACGCTGGCAGTTGCAGCGTGGCGTGGCACTGCGTGCGGCGAAGCGGCATGATGCGGCGGCGGCCGCTTGGCTGGCGGCACTGCCGGAGGCGTATCAGACGCCGGAGACCCGCGCATGGCGGGCGCGTTTGGCACTGCTTGCGGATGACTGGGCTGCGCTGCAGCAGGTGGTGCATGCGATGCCGGCGGAAGAGCAGCAGTTGAGCCGTTGGCGCTATTGGTTGGCGATGGCGCTGCAGCATCAGGGGGCGGTGGCGCAGTGCCGTCAACTGCTGCAGTCGCTGGCTGGCGGACGCGGCTATTACAGTTTTTTGGCTGCGGAGACGCTGGGGCGCAAGCCGCGTTTCTCAGCGCAGCCGCTGCAGATGGATGCGGCGCAGTTGCAGCAGCTCAGGCAGCGGGCGGGGATTCAGCGGGCGCATGAGTGGCTGATGCTGGGGTATCGCCATAAGGCGGCGCGTGAGTGGCAGGCGGCGCTGACGGATGCGGATCAGCGCGTGTGGGGCGCGGCAGCGGCGTTGGCCGGAGAGTGGCAGTGGCATGATCAGGTGATTCGCGCCCTCTTCCATGCCGACCAGCTCGATGTGTTGCGCGCGCGTTTTCCACTGGCTTATGGGCAACAGGTGGCGCAATCCGCGACAGAGAGCGGACTTGCGCGGGAGGCGGTGTGGAGCATTATCCGCCAGGAGTCGGCCTTCAATGCGCAGGCGCGGTCGTATGTCGGCGCGCGCGGATTGATGCAGTTGATGCCCAAGACAGCACGCCGTCTCTCGCATCAGCTGGGGATGCGCAGTCATCATCTCGATCTCTATCAGCCGGCACTCAATATCCGCCTCGGGGCGCACTATCTGGCGCATCTGGAAGAGCAGTTCGGCAGTTTGGCGCTGGCAGCGGCGGCCTACAATGCCGGGCCGGATCGGGTGCGGCGCTGGTTGTCGCGCAGTGATTATCGTGCGCCGGCGGTGTGGGTGGAGACAATTCCGTTTCGCGAGACGCGCCGTTATGTGCAGCAGGTGATGGCGTTTATGAGCGTCTATCAGTGGCGGCAGGGGAAGCCGACGAGCAGTCTGGTGATGCGCTTGAGCGGTGTGCGCACGGTGGCGTGGAATCGTCCGACGCACTGACCGCGTCCGAGGCGGTGATCGCAATCGGCAGATTAGCATGGCGGATATGGGCGAGGGAGCGGTGGAAGTGCGCCCAGCTCCACTGCACGCCGGGATCCCATTTGCGCCCCGGCGCGACATCCTGATGGCCGACAATGCGCTGGCTGGTGATGCGCGGATAGTGGTGCATGAGGCAGCGGCAGAGGCGGGCGGTTTCACGGTACTGGGCGCGGCTGAAGGGGTGCTGCTCGTCGCCGATCATTTCGATGCCGATGCTGTAGTCGTTGCAGTTCTCCCGCCCCTGCCAAATGGATGCTCCGGCGTGCCAGGCGCGCGCCTCACAGGCGACATATTGGTCGATGTTGCCTTGCCGATCGACCACAAAGTGCGCCGAGACCGTTACCCCTGCCAGTTCGGCAAAACTGGGATGCGCCGTGGGCTCCAGATGGCCGCTGAAGAGAGCCTCCACATGGGTGGTATTGAAGTCTCCGGCCGGCAGGCTGATGGCGTGCAGGATAATCAGATCGATTACGCAGTCGGTCGGGCGCTGATTGTGAAACGGGGAGTGGCGCATGGTGATCGCCACTAATGCTCCTCCTGACGCAGCAGCAGAAAGAGCGCCATGCCGCCGAAGACAAGACTGGGCAGCCAGGCGGCAAAGGCGGCCGGCAGGTGTTGGCTGGCTGCCAGCAGGGAGCCAGCATTGCCGACCACATAGAAGATGAGCCCAGCGGCGATGGTGATCACCAGTCCCCACGAGGCGCGGCTGCTGCGGCTGCTCTGCTGCAGACAGAGCGCGGCGGCGAGAATCACCATTAGGAAACAGGCGAAGGGGGCGGAGAATTTGCGGTGCAGGGCGTAGATGTAGGCACTGGAGTTGAGCCCGGCATGTTTGAGGGTGTCGATATAGTGGTAGAGCTGGAAAACGTTCATATAACCGGGCTTGGGCGGCGATGATGTCGCTGGTCCGACAGCGGCGGGCAGCTGCATCTGCGCACGGTGATGCAGCACCATCCCCTCGCTGGCGGAGGGTTGGCTGATATCGACCTGCTGCAGTTGCCAGACGCCGTGGTTGCCTTGGGCGGTGTAGTGGGCGCGGGCACTGTCGATGCGGCGCAGCCAGCCGCCGTGGGCATTGGTTTCGATGATGGTGAGCTTGAACTGATCGTGACCGAGCGGGGTGAGGCGGAAAAAACGGTGCTCATCTTTGAGCCACTCTACCCCCTGCCGCTGCATAGTGCGGTGGTGGATATGGACGTTCTCAATCAGATCGAGACGCTGATTGGTGATCGGAGTGACCCACTCGCCGATACTGAAACTCAATGTCGCAGCGATGGCGGCGACCAGCAGCAGCGGCGTCAGTAGTTTATTGATGCCCAGCCCGGCAGCGCGGATGGCGACCACCTCCTGATGCTTGGAGAGATCAGTCAGATAGATGCTGATACCGAGCAGGATGATGATCGGCATAAATTCCGAGACCATAAACGGCATTTTGAGCAGGATATATTCGATCATCAGCGAGGCAGTCAGGCCGTGACCCAGATAGCGTGCCTTGTCGAAGGATTCGATGATCACATAGATCGCCAACAGAGCCGCGAGTGTTGCAGCGGCGCGGCTGATGCAGGCGAAGAAGATCCAGCGAAAGAGAATCGGCATGTGGCAAACCTAGTCAGCCGTGCAAATGAATACCACCGCGCGACCATCGCGCCTGCTCTAGTCGTCGGCGAAGATGTCGCTGTACTGCTGATTGGTCCAGTAGATGTAGGCGAGGATTTCGGCCATGGCGGTGTGCACCTCCGGCGGGATCGCTTCGCCGATATCGAGCAGGGAGAAGATCTGCACCATGTCATGATCTTCGCGGATGGGGATATTGTGTTCGCGGGCAAGGCGGATCAGCTCATCGGCTAGCAGTCCGCTCCCTTTGGCGGTGACTTTCGGCGCCTCATCGAGGTGGGGGTCCCACGACAGGGCGATCGCTTCGCGGCGGTTCATATGCGGATATCCAGCAGGCCGAGATTGGCCGGGCGCATGGTGGTGAGCTGCTCGAACTTCTCCTGCTGCGCGCCCTGTGGCGGGGTGTCGGTGCTGATCAGATAGACCTGTTCAAAGCCGAGGCGGTGCAGCCGTTGCTCCAGACGTGACAGGTGGCGCTGGATGAATTGATGGCTCTGCTGCTGTTCGTTGTGGATGCGGGCGTGGACGGCGTGGGTGGAGATATTGGCATCGACACGAATCTTGCCAAGCGCAGAAAGATCGAGTGAAAAGAGGATGTTAAAGCCGGTTTCCGGTGCATTGGAGGCGTGTTCATCCGGTGTGGATGTGAACTCGAATGGGGGGCGTTGCTCGATGGAGATCAGGACATTGATCAGCTGCTGGTTGACCAGCATCGGCAGCTCGAAGTGCTGCGCTTCGCCCTGCATGGAGGCGAGGAAATTCAGCGCCTGATGCGACTCAATGCGTGCGCCCGCCTGCCGGCTGAGCTCGCCCAAGTGACGGATGATGTCGCTCTGCTGGCTGTCGGCGAGTTTGCTCAGCTGTAGCAGGATGGCCTTGAGATCGTGCTGCAAAGCGGGCTGCTGTTGGCTCTGTTGCAGTAGGCGCAGCAGCTTGGCTTCGAGACCGCCGCCGGCATCACGGATCATGGCGGCCAGCTGTTCACCGTGGATCGGGGTGTCACTGCTTGATGCCCAGCTCTGCAGCAGCTGTTCCAGATTGGCCAGTGATTGTTGCGCGGCACCGGGCAGATTGTGTGGTTGTGGCGTTGCTTGACGCAGGGCGGAGATGGTGTGGTGGAGCGGGGTTGCGCTGCTGCCGATCTGGGTGCTGAGGATCGAGGCAGCTTTGTCGCCAGCGCGTGGTGCGATTTCGACCAGTTGGAAGCTGCTGGGTGGCTGCTGCATGCGTAGCACCAGCATATCGCCCACTTGTACACGGACAGGTGCCGGGGATGTGATGGTTCTGCCTTGGAGATGGAGCAGCACTCGGCCATCCGGCAACCGTTTCTGTACCACGGCAGTGGCGATCTCTCCTTTGGCGAGTCTGAATTGTGCGGGTTTGCTTATCTGGCGGCTGGCAGCGACGTTGTCTGCGGCGGGGGTGTTGGTGAGCAGTTCAATCGTCGGCTCTCCTTCCACGCTGTGTAGCTTGATCTGGATCTGTTGCCCCGCCTTGAGTCCGGGGATGGCTTTGGTCTCAAGTTGCTGGAGGATGGGGCGCTCGCTCCGAGCTTGCTGACCTGCAGGCTGCGGCAGGCGGATGGCCAGTCGCATGGTGGTGCCGCTAACCTGCTCGACCGTGGCCGATAAGGGCTTGCCTTGCGGTAGCGGATGAGCAGCCTGTTTGTGGCGGGTGGACTGGCCACGCTGATGTTCAGCTTGCTGCTCGATCTGGGAGAGTGGCGCATCTTTGGCCGCAAGCCAGACCAGTTCACCGCCCTTGCCGCCGGCGGCTGATTGAATCATGAAGGTGACCTGTTTGCCGTCCAGCGCGGCGGGCAGCCCTTTGATGATCAAGGTTTCACCGTGCAGTTTGACTGTGAATGTGCCGTTGGGATTTCTGTGGACGACAGCGCGCATGGGGGCATCGGTCGGGATCTTGCCTGCTGCGCCGGCGAGAACCTGCACCACATGGGCAGTCTGCTTGGGGAGCGGCGTGTTGCTCCACTGGGTGGCATCGATTTTGCCGAGCAGATCGATTCGTCGGAAAGGCATGTGAAAAAGCGTAGCAGGAAGTGGAGGGCGATCCAAATGGTTCGTGGTGATGTGGATGGCGTTTGCTTGCCTGGTGATTGTCCCATACAGTGCGCACAGTGTTTAAAGGTGCGAGGAGGCGTGATGCGATATTGGTTTTGGGCAGTGGTGTGTTGGGCATGTTGCGGGGTGGCGCAGGCGGATGCGTTCAAGCAGGCTGATCTGATTCAGGCGACGCTGGTGACTTCGATGGGGGAGATTGAGCTGGAGCTGAATGCGGCCAAGGCACCCAAGAGCGTGGCTAACTTCATCCGCTATGCGCGTGCCGGACGCTACGACGGTACGATTTTTCACCGCGTGATTGCCAATTTTATGATTCAAGGCGGTGGTTTTACCCCGGGGATGGAGCGGCGCCCGACCTATGCGCCGATTGTCAACGAGGCGGACAACGGCCTGCATAACGGTATCGGCACGGTGGCTATGGCGCGCACCAGTGAACCGAACTCAGCGACCAATCAGTTTTTCATCAATACAGCCAACAACGCCTTTCTCGACCACACCGGCAACACCCCGCAGGGCTGGGGTTATGCGGTCTTTGGCAGGGTAGTCGGCGGCATGGATGTGGTGCGTAAAATCGAACAGGTGCCCACGGAGAATCGTGGCGCGATGAAAAATGTGCCGGTAGAGCCGGTGATTATTCAACGGGTGGTGATCTCCTACTGGCGCGATTGAGCTGCCTCAAAGTGATGAAATCTCCATTCGTAATGAGTAAAAGGATGCCATGACGAGACCCGAAAGGATGCATTTTCCGGATGAACCTTAGTTTCTTTAGCGTGGAAAAGAGGTTCGATCTCCTCCGAGGGTTGGAAAGTAGTAACTTTTTCCTGATCCGCCTCAGTCTTTGTATTCACGGAAATTTGCTAAAAGTTCAGAAAATGATTTTGGCGAATATTTCTCAAAGCCCTTCTGATCGACAAAAACGAAATCATACGCTACATCCGACTGTATCGAGTTGATATCCTCGCACCACTGACGCAATCGCTGCATTTTGGGTGGCACATCTAAATCTTCCTGACCCTTCGTTTCGACCACGATAACACGACCATCGCTCAGTTTTACAAGGAAATCAGGATAGTAATTGGATATATCGCCATCGGCGTTCACATAATCCAGCTTGAAATGCACCGCCAGATAGTTTTTGGCGTAGGACATCACGTTGCTGCAATCCTCCAGAAAACTGGCGAACTGCAATTCAAAATGGCTGTCGCCGATTACGCGATTGAACACGCTCTTTTTCGGCATCAGATAACCTTGATCTTTCACCACAAAAGGCCGTGTCTGTCGGAGCTTGATCGAGTCCCGAATCTCCGCATCGCCCTTGTCGCGTACGGTCAGATCATTGATCGCCTTCTTGAAGGTCTCGATCACCGTCTTGGTCGCCGCCAGTTCGGATAGATTGCGCAAGGTATTGGGCGATTCTAGGTCAACCGAATGGCCGAACAAATCATCCTGCACAAATGCCTTCACCTTCCCATACAACACATCGTAACCACTGACCAGGCGCAGCTCTTTCATGATGGTCTGGGCGAAGTAACCGATAACGCTGCGGTAATCGGCAATCCCGGCGCTATCTAGAATCGTGGTATGGGTCACGTCGCCCGTGGTGACGTCCTTGAACACGATCTCCCGCTGCTCTTCCTCAGAAAACTGCTGATATGCCACCCTCTGAAATGCCATCCCGCCGGAATCCAGATCAGCCAGATTCCTGTATTCCCGGTAGATACGCGGCGTCAGCACGGGGATTTCAATATCCAGCGCGTCGATGTCCTTCTTCTCGTTGTCCTTATCGATCTCAATTACCAGCGGTGTCTTGGGCGGGGTAGCCACGCCCATGGCCTTATGCTCCAGTTCAACGCCTTCGGCCTGGATGGACTCGACGAAATCCATAAAGGCATCCGTCCCCACCACGCTGACGTACTCTTCAACCCCGCCGGGGTACATCTTGCGCAACCCCCGCCCAAGGGTCTGCTCCGGCAGAATATTGCTCTTCGCCGAATAGGCGCGCAGCCCGACAATGGTGGTCACGTTGCGCACATCCCAGCCTTCCTTGAGCATCAGTACCGACACGATGGCTTTGTAGGGGCTTGCCATGGAATCGATCTCGTTGGACTGCTTGCGCAGCAACTCCAGTTCTTCTTTTTTCTTGCCTGATTGCGCCTCAGAAATCTCGCCGTTGTTCTTGGTATGGATCACCAGCACCGCATCTTTCAGATCGGGATAGCGCCCTTCCAGATACTCGGCCACGTCGTCGCAGTTCTTGGTGTCGTCGGTCATCACAAACAGGATGGCCTTCTTGCCCAGCTTTTCATGCTCGGCATAGGCCTTGCGCCACTCGATCACGCCTAGGTCGAGATAGTCGGCATATTTCTCCGTGTAGCGCACGCTCTGGCGCTCTTCGAGCTTGGCCCGGCTGGCGGCATCCGGCAGCACGGGATGTTTCACCACGTTCTGTGAGATGGCCTCCACCAACGGATAATCAGAAACGGTTTGCACGAAAATTGCGCCATGATTGTGCTTTGGCGTTGCCGTCACATCCAGTTGCATGCTGAGGGCACCGCCCTTTTGCAACAGCCGGTTGTGTATATCCTCGATGGACTTGAACCAGGCCAGTTTCGCGTCATGGATATGGTGCGCCTCATCATTCAGCACCATCAGCTCGTCGATGTCGCGCACGATGTCGCCCAGATCCACGGTGGAATCGGTGGTCGCCCCGGTCGGCCGCTTACCGAAGAAATAATCCATGCTGTTGTCATCATCCGGCGAGGGTGGAATATCCTCTCCGGAATAGACGCGGTGGATATTGGTCAAAAAGATATTGCCGGTTGGCCGCGTCACCCGCACCTCGTCTTGCAGGTGCAGGGTCAACTGAAAATCGTCACGCCAGTTGCGCCCGTCGAAGCCGTTGTCGGGCAATACCGGGTCTTCAAAGAAGATGCGCAGCCCTTCAAAGTCGTGGTAGATACGATCCAGCACGATGATATTGGGCGCAATCACCAGAAAGTTGCGGGACAGCTCTGAATCCGGCTCATAGCTCTTGTGGAAAAAACTCCAGGCCAGCGCCAGGCTCATCACCTTGGTCTTTCCCGAGCCGGTGGCCATCTTGATGACATAGCGCCGCCAGCTTTCATCGAACATCTGCGCCGACACCGCACCGCTGCTGTCAAAACGCATCATGTCGAATTTATCCTTGGCTCCCACTACGTCAACCAGATAGACGATGGTCTCCAGCGCCTCGCGCTGGGCGAAAAAATATTGAAACTCTGCCGTTTTACCATCCGCCTGCGACTGCAAGTGAGGCTCCTTGAACCACCAGTTCAGCAAGCTTTTACTGGTATCGGTCGCGCCCACATAACCACTGTCGCGGAACTCCTTCACCTTGCGGCGCAGTTGATGCACCAGCGGCGGCATCAGCTTGTCCGCGCTGGTCTCCCGCAGCGCCTCATCAGCCGGGAACCAGCGGATGTCCGGGTCGAGGATAGCGTGGGGTGAGTCGGGGAAGTCGGGATGCAGGGCCATTATTTCTCCTCCAAGCGTTTGACGCCCTGGTCTTCCACCAGCACTCGCATCTGCTGGATAGCGATTCTGTTCAACCGGATCAGGCGCTCGGATTGCTTGATGCCTTCATGGATAAGATGAGCGTTCAAGCTCTCCATATTCGCCAGACAGACCAGTTGCGCGCCATTGGCAAAGTCACGAATATTGCCCTTCTCGCCCGGGTTGGCGTCGCGCCACTGTTTCGCCGTCATGCCGAACAGAGCCATGTTCAACACATCCGCCTCCGTGGCATAAACCAGGCTCACCTGCTGTGGCGTCAGTTCCGGTGGAATCAGGTTCTCCTTGATGGCGTCGGTGTGAATGCGGTAGTTGATCCGCGCCAGGTTGCGGCGGATATTCCAGCCCAGTTGCGCCTGCTCGGTCTCCTTGAGACGCTGGAACTCCTTGATCAGATAGAGCTTGAACTCTACCGACACCCAGGCTGCAAATTCGAAAGCGATATCCTTATGGGCAAAGGTGCCGCCGTAGCGCCCGGTTTTCGAGACAATGCCCACCGCACCGGTTTGGGCGACCCAGCGCTTGGGGGTCAGCGAAAAACTGTTCAGACCCGCCTGCTTTCTAATTCCATCGAATTCGATGGAATTAAACACCGGATTGTTCAACTGCTCCCAAATACCGAGGAACTCGATGGTATTCCGGTTACGCAGCCAGTTCTGGATGATGTAGTCGCCGCGATCGGCATGCCTGTGGCGGGCGATATCGGTCAGCGAGATAAAGTCCTCTTCATCAATGCGTGAGACCTTGACCGGGGTATCCAGCACCTCGATTTTGCGATGTTTGCGGCTCACACCGTCACCTCCACAATGGTCATGGTGTCATTGCCGAAGATATCCACCACCTTCACCGCCACCTTGCGCCGACCCGGCGGGCATTCGTGGGCGACGCTCTTCAGCTCCAGCGAGCGGTCTTTTTTGGTGCGGAAGCTCTGCCACTCGTTCTCGAACACATAATCGCCGGTCCACTGCTCCTCGGTTTCGCCGGTCTCGGGATTGACCACGCGGATGATCTCGCGCTTGCTCTCGAAATCGAAATCCACACTCCAGTAGTCGATCCAGTCGGTCCAGTGCTGGGTGAGCTGTTCACGTGTGATGATGCCGTCCTTGTCGCGGCTCACCTTCCAGATCTGGCCGCGCTCCACCACGATCCGGCAGCCCTTCTTCTTCATGCTGGCCTCGGCGTTGGCGATGGAATCCTGCGAATAGAATACCGAAAAGTCGGTCAATTCCACCGCTAGGGTGTTGCCCTTCACATGCGGCCTGACCTCAATGTAAGAGACATCGTGGAACACCACCTGGTTCTTCTCCACCGCCCGCTTGTCGAACACCTCGGCGGGGATGTACTTGGGCGCGATGTCTATGCCCTTGGCTCGCGCCTCGTCCAGTACGTTGGGAAACAGCCCCATCTCGAACTCGAAGCCAAGGATGTCCACCTTGGTGATGTGATGCTTGCGGCACTCCAGGATGATCTCTTCCACGAACAGCCGCGTGACCGGCAGGTTCACCGGTCCCACCGCCACCAGCCGTCCGGCGTGCTTGCCGTGGAAGCATTCGAACTGGCTAACCTTTTCCGCCCGGTAGGCGCGCAGGATCAAATCAAGGAAGGCCGCTTCCTTCTCCTCCAGTTGCCGACGTTGCTCCTCTTCGCGCAGGTTGGGGTTGACCCCGATGAAGTGCTGGCGCTCGTACTTGCCTAGGTTGAGAATCTCGAAGGCGCGGTAGTCCTTGCCTTCGTCTTTCAACTTCCGCTGCACACCGATCATGCGCTTGCGGGTGGTGTGGATGGCGAACTTGCCCAGATCGGTGGCGATCCACTTGCGACCAAGCTTCTCCGCCACGGCGGCGGTGGTGCCGGAGCCGCAGAAGAAATCGGCGACCAAGTCGTCTTCGTTGGAGGAGGCTTTGATGATGCGTTCGAGAAGGGCTTCGGGTTTTTGGGTGGGGTAATCTACGCGTTCCGCAACTCCCGATTGAAGGCTATTTATGTCTATCCAGTAATCTTCTGGAATTTTTCCTTCATCAAGATAGTACTTGTAGTATTTAGTTTCACCTTGCGCATTCTTAGTTCCATAAACCAGACGATATTTTCTTCCATCTTCGTCCGTTTCAAGTCTCCCTCCGAAAGACTGCTTTCCGGATTTCATTTCCACTCGGACAGCATTCCCATTGAAAATTTGCGATTCTGGCGTTTTTGCATATGAGAAAATAGTATTGTGTTTACGTCCAAACATACGCTTTGATTTTGCGCCCTGTGAAAAACACCAAATGATCTCGTTAAGTAGTGCGGATTTTCCAAATATTTCATCCAAGACTAGGCGAATAAAGCCACTTACCCGATAATCACAATGCACATAAATACTCCCATCCTCCGCCAGCAGATCGCGCATCAGCAGCAGCCGCTCGTAGATCATGGCGATAAAGGAGTCCGCCCCCTTGCCCCAGGTGTCGCGGTAGGCGATCTCTTCAAGGATATTGGGTTTCTTGGTGAATGTGTCGCTGCCGATCTCGATGTCCATGGAGAAGTCGGCGCCCACGTCGAACGGCGGGTCGATATAGATCAGCTTCAGCCCGCCCTGGGCTTCGATCTCCTCGCGCAGCGGGCCGTTCTTGAGGCTGGAGAGGATTAGCTTGTTGTCACCCCAAATCAGCTTGTTGGTCCAGCCCTGTAACTGCCGCCCACGGCCATCTAGAGAAATGCCGGCAGCCTTAAATAGCGGATGGTCGTTACGGGTATCCTCCGGCTTTTCGGCGCGCGGCTCGTCCACGTTTTCGATGGTCTGAAACGGCAGGACGATATTGCAGACCTCATGGGTCTTGCCATTCCACACCAGCTCTGCCTCGCGTTTATCTTCAAACAGCAGAAAGCGGTATTTATCCGGCAGCGGCTTGTCCGCCTCCAGATACCGAATAATCTCCTGCTTTTCCTGTTCGGTTATCCGCATGGCCTTTCCTCCCGATCAACTCTGCAAGTATGGTAACTTGTTTCGGATATTTCGAGCCTTTATCGCGAGCTCTAACCTGCCATCCGATCCGGCTTTTTCTCTTTACATGAAATCAATATCGGATTGGGCAATGCCCAGCCTGATTTGCCCAAGAAGCTACGCTTAGAAGGTGATGACCTCGTCGCTGTCGCTCTTGCTATTCAGATGCTCCCGGATCACTGCCAGGAAACGCTCGCCGTAGCGCTCCAGTTTCACCTCGCCGACACCGTGGACATGGAGCATCTCCGCTCGGCTGCGTGGCTTCAGCTCGGCCATGGAGATGAGCGATTTGTCGCCAAAGACGATATAGGGCGGTACATCGGCAGCATCGGCAATCTCTTTGCGCAGCGCACGCAGCGCCTCAAACAGTGCCTGATCATAATCGCCGGCGATGACCTGCGGTTTACGTGCAGGCCGCTCTTTTTTGACGCGCGGTTTTGGTTTGACCAGCTCCAGCTGCTCCTCTCCGCGCAGTAGCGGCCGCGCCTTGGCGGTGAATTTCAGCACATTGTAGTGATCCATATCCTGAAACAGGTAGCCGTGGTGAATCAGCTGGCGGAAGATCGAGCGCCATGCGTCGGTACTCTTGTCGGCGCCGATGCCGAAGGTGGAGAGTTGATCGTGCCGTGCCTGTTGAATGCGCTCCAGCTGGCGGCCGCGCAGCACATCGATCACGTAGGTGACGCCGAACGACTCGCCCAGTCGATAGACGCAGGAGAGCGCTTTTCGGGCATCTTCGGTGGCATCGTAGAGCTCTGGCGGATTGAGGCAGACATCGCAGTTGCCGCACTGTTTGTCGTAGCGCTCGCCGAAATAGTTGAGCAGCACCTTGCGGCGGCAGATGGTCGCCTCGGCAAATTGCAGCATGGCGTTGAGCTTGTACTGTTCGATACGCTGCTGCTGCGGATCTTCGATCTGGTCGATAAAGTAGCGCAGCGTGGCCAAGTCCTGCCCGCCGGAGAGCAGCAGCGCCTCGGCATCCAGCCCATCACGGCCGGCGCGCCCCGTCTCCTGATAATACCCCTCGATATTTTTCGGCAGATCATGGTGGACGACGAAGCGCACATCCGGCTTGTCGATGCCCATGCCGAAGGCGACTGTGGCGACCACCACCCGAATCTCATCGCGCAAGAATTCCTCCTGCACCGAGGCGCGCAGCTGATCACTCAGCCCGGCATGGTAGGCGGCAGCGGCGATCCCCTTGGCGCGCAGCTTGTCGGTCAGCTCCTCCACCCGTTTGCGGCTGAGCGCATAGATGATGCCCGATTCGTTGCGGTATTTGTCCAGAAACTGCATCAATTGTTCGAGCGGACGCGACTTCTCCATCACCTGATAGCGGATATTGGGGCGGTCAAAGCTGCTGATGTAGGTGTGCGCCTGCCCCAGCGCCAGCACGCGCACAATATCGTTGCGTGTCTGTGTGTCGGCGGTGGCGGTGAGCGCCATGACCGGTACGTTGGGGAAGTGGTCGCGCAGGGCGGTCAGGCGGGTGTATTCGGGGCGGAAATCGTGTCCCCATTGGGAGACACAGTGCGCCTCATCGATGGCGAACAGGGCAATATCGATGTCGGCCAGCCGTTGCAGAAAGTCATCGGCCACCAGCCGCTCCGGCGCGATGTAGAGCAGATCGAGCTCGTGGTTGTGCAGCTTGGCGAGCACGCTGCGCGCCTGCTGTGAGGAGAGGGAGGAGTTGTAAAACGCCGCCGAGATACCGTTGGCCTGCAGCGCATCGACCTGATCCTTCATCAGCGAAATCAGCGGCGAGACGACAATGCCGACACCGCGCCGCAGGATGGCGGGAATCTGATAGCAGAGCGATTTTCCGCCACCGGTCGGCATCAGCACAAAGGCATCCTGCCCGGCCAGCACATCGGCAATAATCGCCGCCTGATCGCCACGGAAATTGTCGTAGCCGAAGGCGGTGCGCAGCAGGCTTTGTGCCGCTTGCAGGGTGGGTGGTGTCTCCATTTCGTCTCTCATGGTCGGCTCAGGAATTGTGACCATGTTGCCGGCCATGGCGCTCTGAATTCGAGCGGTTGATCGCTCAGTGGGTGGCGGAAGCGGAGCCGCCAGGCGTGCAGCATCAGCCCGCGCCCGCCGATCGCCTTGAAGCGGCGCAGTTGATCTTTTTCAGCATATTTGGGGTCGCCGAGGATGGGGTGCCCCTCCTGTTGTAGCTGTACACGCAGTTGATGGGTGCGGCCGCTGTGCGGCATCAGCGCCATCAGTGCGTAGTCCAAGTGATTGCCGGATTGATCACGTGCCATCTCCATGATCACCTGATAATCGGTGGTGGCGAGTTTACCGGCCTCATCGTCGATCACCATCCGCTCGCCGCCGCGCAGCGCCCCTTTGCTCAGTCGCGACTGCATGCGTGCGGCGTGGGCGTAGGGGTGGCCGGCGACCAGCGCGAAGTAGGTCTTCTGCATCTCTCTTTGCCGGAATGATTCTGTGAGCTGACGGAGTCCATCGAGATGCTTGGCCAGCAGCAGTACGCCGGAGGTGTCGCGATCGAGCCGATGCGCCAGACGCAGGTCGGGCAGATCACGCTGCACCTTGAGTGCTTCAACCAGCCCCGCGGCATGGCCGGAGCCGCCGTGCACCACCATGCCGGCCGGTTTATTGACCACCAGCAGCAGCGCATCTTCGTAGATCACCGAGAGCTGATCGGCTGCGCGGGTCAGTTGATCGGACAGGTTGGGAGTAGGGGCGTCGCTGGCTTGACGCAGGCTCATGGGGAGGAAGATCTCATCGCCGCACTGCAGCCGCTGTTCCGGTTTGCAGCGCTTGCGGTTGACCCGCACATTGCCTTTGCGAATTAAGCGCAGAATGAGGGCGCGGCGTTCGCTGCCGAGCTGGCGGATGAGGGCGCGATCCAGCCGGCTGCCATCTTCATCGGCAGCGACGGTGAGGATGCCGCGTGCGTTGATGCTACTCATAGCGCTTTTTCGACCGCCACTTCATCGCAGTTGGAGAAGTGTGGGC
>JALUXN010000050.1 GCA_027018975.1 Mariprofundaceae bacterium
TGCTCCTCCAGCGAAGCGGCGCGACCATCCCAGAAGAGCGAAGTATAGTAAGCGGCATTGACCCACGATGGCGCCCAGCGCCCCAGCTCACCACCCTGCCCGAACGCACGCGGCGTATGACCGCCACCACCGGCAAACGGCAAGTGGCAGCCGGCACAACTGATCGAATCATTTTTCGACAGCCGGCGATCAAAAGCGAGCTGATGACCCAGCGCAACCTTGGCGCTGCTCTGCGGATTATCAGCCGGTACCGGTACCGGCGGCAATTTCCACTCCGATAGATCCTCCGCCTGCGCCACACCCGCAGACAACGATGCGGCAACCAACAGGCATCCCCATAGATGTTTCTTCATATGACTTCCTCCTTGTTAGGAATGAATCCTAATAAGCTCGAAATATGCCGCCACAATCCATCCTTGTCAAACCATTATCAGATGATACTCTTTCCTATCTATGAACGAGCCTACCCCCACTCCCCGCACCGATCCCGCCAGCCTGCTGCGCCAACACGGCCTGCGCGTCACACCGCAACGACTGGCCATCGCCACATTCATATTCAGCAAGCCGATGCACGTCACCGCCCGCCATGTCCACGAACATATCCAGGACGCCTTCCCCTCGATCTCGCTCAACACCATCTACCTGACACTGGGGCAGTTCGAGGCGTGCGGCCTGCTCAACAGCTTCGAGGTGCACGGCAACACCATCTTTGACAGCAACACCACCCCGCACAACCACGCCTGCTGCAACCAGTGCGACACCATCATCGATCTCAC
Source organism: Mariprofundaceae bacterium (assembly GCA_027018975.1). GTDB lineage: Bacteria > Pseudomonadota > Zetaproteobacteria > Mariprofundales > Mariprofundaceae > Mariprofundus. The sequence continues at coordinate 777 of JALUXN010000050.1, forward strand.
CGGCGACGCACAGCCCGCAGAGCAACCGCAAAGCCCGCCGCAACTGGCGCAGTGGCAAATCCAAGCCGAACAACACATCTGGCTCGGTCTCTGCCCCGCTTGCAGTCACACCGCCTGATTTGTAACCTGCCAGCCATGATTCGCGCCGCCCGTCATAGCATGCTATCCCTGCGTCTGTTCTGCCTCCTCGCCCTCACCGCTGCGGCCATCCCCGCCCAGGCTGCGGCCGGCGCAACGGTGCAACTCAATTTCAGCGGCGTCATTCTCGATCAGGGCAGCAACCCGCTGCTGGAGCAGTTCACCCGCTGGCTCGCCATCCATGCCGACTATCCGCTGCAGACCGCCTACACCGAAAACTATCAGGCCATCACCGACCACCTCCGCCAGCACCCCACTGCACTTGCCTGGACCTGCGGCGCACCGTTTGCCGAAGATCATCCGCGCGATGGACAGATCCTGCTGGCAGTTCCCCTCTTCCACGGCCAGCCCACCTACCACTCGATCACCATCACCCGCGCCGGCCGCAGCGAACAGTCGCTCTTCGATTTCAAGGGGCAAGTACTGGCCTACTCCGATCCGCGCTCCAATTCCGGCTTTGTCGTGCCATCCTTTGTGCTGCATCAGCAGGGGCAGGACATTCACAAATTCTTCCGTCTGCTGCTCAACACCGGCCTGCATGAGGCATCGATCGAAGCGGTCATCAACGGGCTGGCCGATGTCGCCAATGTCGATGAGTATATCCTGCAGCAATATATGAAAACGCACCCGCAGAGCCGCAGCCGCATCCAACAGCTCAAATCCTACGGCCCCTACCCCTTCACCCCGCTGGTGGCCGGCCGAAATACACCGCCGGCTGCTGTCAAACGGCTACAGCAGGCGCTGGTCGATATGGCGCAGGATCGCGAGGGCAAACAGATTCTCGACCAGTTGGGACTGGATGGCTTTGTCATCAAACCGGCCACCTTCTACCAGCCGATCGCCGCCATGCTCAGCGCCTTGCAACAACCACCAACCGCGCCATGACCGCCGCGCGGGAGGGTACACCATGCTGACCGGCCGGCTCGCCACCCAAGTCTCGCTCATCTTCTTTGCGGCGATCGGCACCATCGTCGGCCTGATCGGTTGGCAGCAGTACCACGAACTCGCCCACACACTACCGCAGGAGATTCAGGACGAGGCGCTGCGGGACACCGAACTGATCGCCGCCAGCATCTCGGATCGCGTCCTCTACCAACAGCTCTACCCGCTCTGGTCGCAGCTGAACAAACTGAAGGCGAACTTTGGCAAGCAGAGCGAATATCGCATCGTTGAATTCGCCGCCGTCGATGCACACAACCACCTACTCACCCACTCCGATCCGAGCCACCATCCGCTGATGCACAGCCTCGATCTCGGTGACAGCGGCGCCACCCGACTCGGCAACCGGCTGCGCATCGTCGTCCCCATCCTGCATAACAGCAGCACCCGCCGCCTCGGCACGCTGATGATCACATTTGATATCTCCTACATCGACCAGCGTATTGCCGCCGAACAGAAAAAAATCATCCGCTATCTGCTGGTTGCACTCCTGCTCTCGCTGCTGCTCGCCCTCGGCATCCGCCTGCGTGTGGCGCACCCACTGCGGGCGTTGACCGACCTGATGCCACTGGTCGGCAAAGGGGCGATCAACACACAGGCGTTCCAATCCGCGCCGCTGGAGGTGCGCCAGCTGGCCGAATCGATCGCCGCCGTCGATCAGGCGCTGGTTGAGGCCTCCAAACAGGCCAAGCAGCTGGCCGAGGTAATCGAACAGGCCGAAGAGATTGTCATCCTGACCGACATTGAGGGCACCATCCTCTACGTCAACCCCACCTTTGAACGGGTCAGCGGCTTCAGCCGCGATGAGGCAATCGGCCAGACACCGCGCATTGTCAAAAGCGGTGAGCATGATCGCGCCTACTACCGCCACATGTGGGAGACTCTGCTGGCCGGCAAGAGCTGGCGCGACGATTTCAAGAACCGCAAAAAGGATGGCAGCATCTACGAAGTGACGCAGACCATCACGCCACTGCGCGATGAACACAATGAGATTGTCGGCTTTGCGGCAGTACAGCGCGATGTCACCCAACAACGCAAAATCGATAAGAAGCTCCAGCATGCCGACCGCGTCGATTCGCTCGGTGTCCTGGCTGGCGGCATTGCGCACGATTTTAACAACCTGCTCACCTCCATCCTCGGCAACGCCGCACTGGCAGCCAAAAAGCTCAACGAGCACGATCCGGCGTACAAATATCTCCACCACATCGAGTCGGCCAGCATGAGCGCCGCCGATCTCTGCCGCCAGATGCTCGCCTACTCCGGCAAAGGGAAATTTGTCGTCCAGCCGGTCTGCCTCAATGAACTGATCGACGGCATGAGCAAACTGATCGAAGTCTCCATCGCCAAGAATATCGTCATGCGCTATCAGCTGGCCAAATCGCTGCCAATGATCGATGCCGACATCGCCCAGATCCAGCAGGTGGCGCTGAACCTGCTAACCAACGCCTCCGAAGCGATCGGCGACAACAGCGGCGTCATCTCACTCTGCACCGGCGTCATGCACGCCGACCGCAACTATCTGCGCGGCAGCATTGGTGACGATCACCTCGAGGAGGGGCGCTATGTCTATCTCGAAGTCTCCGACACCGGCTGCGGCATGGATGAGGAGACCCAGAAACGGATCTTTGACCCCTTCTTCACCACCAAATTCACCGGCCGCGGCCTCGGCATGAGCGCCATCCTCGGTATCATCAAGGGGCATCACGGCGCCATGCGTATCTACTCGGAGGTGGGGCAAGGCACCTCCTTCCGTGTCCTCTTCCCCGTCTCGCAGAACCAGCAGTGGCAGCAGGAGGAGAGCAAAGCCATCGCGCTGGATGCCAGCGGCACGGTGCTGATTGTCGATGATGAGGAGACACTGCGCGAAGTCGCCGCCGCGATGCTCGAAGATATGGGCTTTACCACGCTGAAGGCGACCAACGGCGTCGAGGGTGTGCAGCGCTATCGGGAGCATCAGGATCAGATCGCCTTTGTGCTGCTCGATATGACCATGCCGAAGATGAACGGCGAGGAGTGCTTCCGCCAGCTGCGCCAGATCAACCCCGATGTCCGCGTCATCCTCTCCTCC
>JALUXN010000051.1 GCA_027018975.1 Mariprofundaceae bacterium
CGGCGGTTTCGAGCTAGCCGAACACTTCTATACGCTGCTGAGCTTTGTCGGCGTGCATTCGCATACCCACCTCTCCGGCATTTTGACCTGTATTTTCGCCACAGTGACGGTACACCATGTGATGAGCCGTGCGATCGATGCAGATGATGAGCGACTGGCCGAAGAGACCGATGAACTGCAGAAGGAGTCGGCCACTGCGGGGCTCTCCAACAGCGTCATTAAGGCGGCCGTGGACAAGATTCGCGCCACGGTGGAGGAGCGCGATCGCCACATGCGCACCAAAGAGGATATCGGCCTGCTCGCCATCGTAGCCAACACGATGCTGTTTGTGGCGATGGCGGAGTTGGTGAATTTTGATCTGCTCTGGCACTATCGGACTGAGATTCTGGTCATGTTCCTCGCTACCACGGTGATTCGCGCGGCGATTATGGCCAAATTCGCTTTTTTAACACAGCGCACCGATAAGATGACCACAGTCAACTTCCGCTGGTGGGGTGTATTGACCTTTGCGGGCATCAAGGGGGGATTGTCAGTGGTGATGCTGATGATGATCCCCGCCTCATTCGAACATCTGGAGATGTTTAAGGCGATTGTGATCGGCACCATCATGCTCTCCACCTTCATCTATTCGGCGATTCTACTGGTCATTATCGGCAAGAATCGCGAAGCCTTCGCCAAAGAGCTGGCTGAGGAGCATCATCAATAGTTGTTACTCAATCGTTGGGTGTTTGCAACGCGAGCTGAGTCGCTATTCAGCTCATTCCACGGTCTGGACAGTTCCAGCACGTAGCTGAATGGTTACTCAATAATTACCTCTCTTCCCCGGCAACATATATGAGAGCATAAAAAAAGGATGGGGCAGAGCCCCATCCTTTTCCATGGTAAGCGGTTTGTTTTACTGACCGTAAACGTTGCGCGCCTGAGGACCTTTCTGGCCTTCTTCGACTTCAAATTCTACTTTCTGGCCTTCCGCCAATGACTTGAAGCCATCGCCCTGGATCGCTGAGAAGTGAACGAACACGTCGTCTCCGCCATCATCCTGAGCGATGAAACCAAAGCCCTTCGTGTCGTTAAACCATTTTACTGTACCTGTTGCCATTTTACTTTTACCTCGATTTATCTATATGTTATGCATGCATGTTTTTGAAGATTGTGACTGGGGAAAAACGAGAAGAAACTTCTGAATCGGCCAAAAAACACTTTCAACAACCATGGATTGCAGCGCGGACTGTAGAGCAATCACACAGCAAATACTACATGTTTATTTTTCTGCGCAGAAATCGACCCACACCGGCGCGTGGTCGCTGGGGCGCTCTAGGGCGCGGAAACGCTTACCCACGGCGGCGTTGACGGGGGTGAGCGCGGGTGTAGCAAGCAGGTGATCGATGCGGATGCCCCAGTTGCGGCGGAAGGCGCTGGCGCGGTAATCCCACCAGCTGAACATCCCCTCCTCCGGATACAGCGTGCGCACAGTGTCACGCAAACCGAGCGCCAGCAGTTCGGCAAACCACCGCCGCTCCGGCTCAGAACACATGATCTTCCCCTGCCAGCGCGCAGGGTCGTGGATGTCCCGATCGTGCGGGGCGATATTGAAATCGCCGAGGATAATGAGAGGCGGATGCTGCTGCAGTTCCGCTTCAATCAGCGTGCGAAATGCCTTTAGCCATCGGAATTTATAGTCATATTTTTCGGATCCGACCGCTTGGCCGTTGGGAATATAAACATTGACCACCCGCACGCCGTCGATGGTAGCGGCCAGCAACCGGCGCTGCGGATCGTCGAAATCGGGCAGGTCGGTCACCACATCGGCCGCTGCGCTCCGGCTGAGGATTGCCACACCGTTGTAACTCTTCTGGCCGCTGAAGATGACCCGATAGCCTGCCGCCTCGATCTCTGCGGCAGGGAAGGTGGCATCACTCGTCTTGGTCTCCTGCAGCGCCACCACGTCGGGCGACTCCTCCTCCAGCAGTTGCAGCAGATGCGGCAGCCGAACATTGAGTGAATTGACGTTCCAGGTAACGACTTTCACTGTTTCCGCCGCATCAACCAGAAGAACCAGCCCGCGCCAATCAGCAGCATCGGCAGCGATTGCATCATGCCCATGGTGACATGCGCGAAAAGAAAGCCGAGCTGCGCATCGGGCTGGCGGAAGTTTTCACAAAAAATACGCGCCAGCGCATAACCGATGAGAAAAACCGCCACCTTGGCGCCGGCCGGCCACGCTTTTTTACGCAGCGACCACATCACCACAAACAGCGCAATCCCCTCCAGCGACATCTCGTAAAGCTGACTGGGGTGGCGCGGTTCCGGCCCCGCCTGCGGAAAGATCATTGCCCACGGCACATCTTCGGGGTGCGCAACCACCCGCCCCCACAGCTCGCCGTTGATGAAGTTGCCGATGCGGCCGAACATCAGCCCGAGCGGCGCGACGGTAAAAAAGCGGTCGGCCAGCTGCAGGAAGGGGAGATCATGTTTGCGGCAGTAGATGTAGCCAGCCACCAGCGGCCCGATCAGTCCGCCGTGAAATGACATACCGCCCTGCCAGATATAAAACACCTCGATCGGGTGCGCGGCGTAGTAGCTGAAATTGTAAAAGAGCGTGTACCAGATGCGCCCGCCGATCACGACGCCGAGAATCAGTACGGTGAACAGCCCCTCATACGCCTCCGCCGAGATGCGGCGCTCCCACAGCCCCGCCTCCTTCAGCTGCAGTCGCACCAGATACCAGGTGGCGAAAAAGCCGGCGATATACATCAGCCCGTACCAGTGGATCGCCAACGGCCCCAGCTGCAGCGCGACCGGATCGATGCCCGACCAGACCCATGGTTGATTCATGCTTCAACGCCCCGCATCAGATCACCCACAGCAGCACCGCGCCGAACAGAATCCGATAGACGCCGAAGGCGACAAAGGTGAAGCGCTCCAGAAAGCGGATAAAGAGCCGCATCACCAGCCACGCCGCCACAAAGGCGACCACAAAGCCGACGGCGAGCGTCAGACCATTCGTGCCGCCGAAATCCTCATAATGCTTCAACAGATCAAAGCCGCTGGCCGCCAGCATCACCGGCAGCGCCAGCAGAAACGAGAACTCCGCACTCGCCTTGCGGCTCAAGCCGACCAGCAGCGCGCCGACAATGGACGAGCCGGCGCGGCTGGTGCCGGGAATCAGCGCAAAGATCTGCGCCATGCCGATCCAGCCCGCCTGCCGATAACTCATCGCCTCTAGATCTTGTGTTGGCTGCACTTTGTCGCGCTGCAGATATTCGATGATCAGAAACACCACGCCGCCGACGATGAACATCACCGCTACCGTCTCGACGGTGAACATCGCCTTGATCTGTTTGTGCAGCAGTAGCCCGACCACGCCGATCGGTACAAAGGCGAGCACCACCTTCGACCAGAGCTTGATATTCGCCTCGCACCAGATGAATCGGTCGCGATAGTTGGCCACCACCGCCAGAATCGCCGCCAGCTGGATAATCACCTCGAACGCTTTGTTATCCTCACTCTGCGGCAACCCCAACCACTGGCTGGCGACGATCATGTGACCGGTGGATGAGATCGGCAGGAACTCGGTCGCCCCCTCAATCACGCCCAGAATGGCTGCTTGTATGATATCCATAACACTCCCCTGAACCTTGCATCTGCACCGGATCAGCACGTTGGCGGAACACTACGGCGAGGCGATCACAACACAATCCCGACTGATCACGCTGGCAATGTCGTCCCATAGAGATATTTAAGACAACCAACAACACAACAAAAGAGTCTCCTTTCACTTTTCGTTTAATGCGTTATCTTGCTTCTTCATGACCATATGGGAGTTGGGATGCTGAGTAAGAAATCGTTATCTGAACGGGATATTTGCAGCAAATACATCATCCCTGCCCTACAAAAAGCAGGCTGGAACATTCA
>JALUXN010000052.1 GCA_027018975.1 Mariprofundaceae bacterium
CACACCCTGCCTGCACTGCACTATGCGCAATAAGCAGATCAGACAAATCCTCGTTGCCGGATTTAGCCGAATGGATAAACCCCTGCAGTGCACTCTGCTCACCAAACTGAAAAATCGGCATCAGCAGCAGGTTTTGCAGCGCATCAAGAATCTCTTGCCTTGAAACCTTGTAAACAGACTCAAGCACCCAGAGCATTTCAGCACCACCAATATCGGCACATAGAGCTTTTGTTGTTCCGCTTCTGCCTGCTTAAATAGCAATCGAACCCTGTTGGCCTGTTTCTCATCATCAGCTACCAGAAACCGAATCAGGACATTGGTATCCAGTGATTTCATAGGTAGTCCCGCCGCATTCTCTCGCCTATAGCCTCGTTCATCTCATCCACTGATGCCGTCATGCCGTTAGTTGCCTGTTTCAGACATCCGAATACCGCATCCACATCCTTGACCACAGGCCGCAGCAACACTTCATTCTCACCCACCAAAGAGAAGTCGATTTTATCGCCTGCATGCAGATGCAACTTTTTCCGCACACTGCTGGGAATCGTGACCTGTCCCTTACTGCTAAGCGTCGCTAATGGCATAAAGCACTCCTTACAATCATGCTAATGCCTTACCATGATGTAAGATTCCAAGAAGATCAACAGATTATTCACACTTCTTCGGAGGTTAACCCTTGAGGCTCTTCAAAACGGAATTGAAGCCCAAAATAGCACGAAGATATTGTGAATTCGAGACCAATCACGTCAGACGTGTGCGCTCCTCCTGCTCCTGCAGGGTTTTGCACTCGATGCAGAGGGTGGTCACCGGCCGCGCCTGCAAGCGTTTGATACTGATGTCACCACCGCATGACTCACACTCGCCGAACTCGCCATCTCTGATGCGATCAAGCGCCTGATCAATCTTGCGAATCAGCTTCCGCTCACGATCCTTAATGCGCAGATCGAAGTTGCGATCCGTCTCCATGCTGGCCTGATCCGTCGGGTCAGGAAATGCGGTCAGCTCCTGCTCGTGCATGGCATGCACATTCTCCGACTGGCCAATCTCCAACTCAGCTTTCCAGTCCATCAACTGTTTCTCAAACGCCTCAAGCTGTTTCTTTGTCAAAGCCATAGCATCATCCTCCCGGAGCAGTCACAACTCTCTTGCGCAGCATAGCTGCATCAAAAGGCGGCGTACCATAGCGATTCCATATATCCCTGTAAATAACGCCAGATAGACCGCCACCACCTCCGCCGTTATCTGTCGAGCAAGGCCTGCAATTCACTCAACGCCGCCTCGAAATCGTAGATCGCCAACGCCCGCTCCACCGGCTCCAGAGGCAGCGACGGATCGTTCGCACGTATCGTGCGCAGCTGCTGCACCGCCTCGGCATCATCCTCTTCTAGCAGCGTCTGCAGACGGCTGAGATCCTTCTGCATCTGCGCCTGACAAACTTCGCTCGCCTCTGCTGCCGGACGTGCCACCTGCCGCTGCAAACAGACTGCATGCAGCGCATCCAGCAGTGGCGACAGCTGCGCTTCCAGATGCTGATAGCACTCCGGCAACAGCGCATCACCGCTCTCGCGCAAGGTGCGCTCCAGCACCAGCGCCGCCTCCTGCAGCCCCACGGCGCCGATATTGCCAGCCAGCCCCTTCAGCGTATGGGCAATCCGCACCGCCCCCTCCCGATCGCCCGCCGCCAGCGCCGCCTCAATCTGCGCCACCACATCGGCCTGACTGTCGCAAAACTTATCCAACACCTTCGCATAGAGCTGGCGATCACCGGCCATACGCCGCAGCCCCAGCGCCATATCCACGCCCGGCAGCGCGGCGGGCAACGCATCCGCCGCTTCATCGTGTGACGCTCCAGCCGCAGCATCGCCCGAAGCCTCCATCACCTGCGGCTGCGCTGCCACCACCCAGCGATTAAGCGTCGCCAGCAGCTCCTCAATCTCGATCGGTTTGCCGATATGGTCATTCATACCCGCCGCCATACAGGCCTCGCGATCACCCGCCATCACATTGGCCGTCATCGCGATAATCGGTTTATCTGCAAACAGACGCTGTTGACGCAGAATCTTCGTCGCCTCCAGCCCGCCCATCACCGGCATCTGCAGATCCATCAGAATCCCATCAAACGCCGTCTGCTTCACCGCTTCAATCGCCTCACGCCCGTTGCCGGCCACGCTCACCTGAATGCCGATCTTGTTCAGCAGCTCCTTGGCCACCTGCTGATTGATCTCATTATCATCCACCAGCAGCAGATGTGCACCGCGCACCTTGTCATCCACCGCCAGCGTTTCATGACCCTGCGCTTGCGCCGCCTCACCCCGGCCGAAGGCGCGCATCACCGCCTCGACCAGTGCCCGATGCGTCAATGGCTTGGTCATCATTGCCGCCAGCGGCAGAGACTCGCCATCGCTTGTGATCTCCTGCCCGTAAGCCGCCAGAGCAATCATCCGTGGCGGCGCTTTGAGCGGCTGCTCCACCATCCGCCGCGCCAGTTCGACGCCATCCATCCCCTTCATCTGCCAATCGATCAGCAGCAGGTCATACGGCTCCCCCGCCGCCTCCGCCTCGGCCACGGCAACCAACACCTCCTCGCCACAACTGACCCAGCGACAATCGATGCCGCAGTTGCGCACGCAGCTGCTGATCACTTCGCAAGCGGTGCGATTATCATCGACCATCAACAGGCGCAGATCGCCCAGGTCATCGGGCAACGCCACCGCTGCTCCCTCCGCCTGACCATCCACCAGCCCGAAATTGGCCGTGAAATGGAATGTACTCCCGACACCGACTGCGGAATCGACACCAATCTCACCACCCATCATCTCCACCAGACGCTTACTGATGGTCAGGCCGAGGCCGGTGCCGCCATATTTCCGTGTCGTCGAACCATCGGCCTGCGAAAATGCCCGGAACAGCTTACTGCACTGCTCCGGTGCCATGCCGATACCACTGTCACGCACCGAAAAGTTGAGCGTCACCTGATCCGGCCGGCGTGATCGGCAGCCCACCTGCACGACAATCTCCCCTGTTTCGGTAAATTTCAACGCATTATTGGTCAAATTGATCAGCACCTGCCCCAAGCGCAACGGATCACCAATCAACTGTTGCGGCAGCGTTGGATCAACGGCGATAAGAAACTCCAGCCCCTTCTCGTTGGCCTTAAAGGCGACCAGATTGGAGATATGATCAAGCACCTCATCGAGCGAGAAGGGAATCGCCTCCATATCCAGCTTACCCGCCTCGATCTTCGAGAAGTCGAGGATGTCGTTGATAATGGCAAGCAGCGTCTCGGCAGAGCGGTTGATTTTGGTCAGATAGTCGGCCTGTTTCGGACTCAGATCGGTCATCATGGCCAGCTGCCCCAACCCCATGATGGCATTCATCGGCGTGCGAATCTCATGACTCATATTGGCGAGAAACTCACTCTTGGAGCGGTTGGCCGCATCGGCCTCCTCTTTGGCGATAGCCAGCGCCTTGGTGCGCTCGGCCACGCGCGCCTCCAGCTCCTCGGTGTGGGCCAGCAGCGCGTCATACTCTTTGCGCTCACGTCGATCACTGTGCGCCAGAATTCGATCATAGCGGCGCACACTGCGTGTCACCTTGCCGGCAAACTGCTGAAACTGCTCATAGAGCGCGCGCAGCGCCGCCATATCGAGCGGCGCACCCGCCGTTTCACACGCCATCACAGCATCAAACTGCGCCTGCAGTCGCGCCAGCTCCTGTAGCAAGGGGTTTTTATCATCATCCAGCATCACATACCCTCCCGCGCCGACACCGTAATCGTATCGCCGCAACCCCGAATTGCACGCATATCACGCCCTCATCGCGTCGCCATAAAGGCACGAAAGAGCGCCGGCGCCTGCGCTTTGAGCGCGGCACGGGCGTCAATATCACACGCCCCCGTAGCTTCCG
>JALUXN010000053.1 GCA_027018975.1 Mariprofundaceae bacterium
CTTTGCCTCGATGGCGGCGGCGACCGAGAGTATGACCCTGCCGGAGGTGACGCAGACGGTGATCCTCACCCGCGTGGAGGGGCGTACACCGATGCCGGCGGGTGAATCGTTGCGCGAATTGGCGCAGCACAAAACCACCCTCTGTCTGTTTCTCTCCATCACCCTGCTGAACAAGGTGCGTGATGATCTGCTCGCCGCCGGCTGGTCTGACGATGATCCGGTGCTGGTGGTGCAGAAGGCATCCTGGCCGGGTGAGGAGAAGATTGTGCGCGGCACCATCGCCAATATCCGCGACAAATGCAGGGCTGAAAAAATCGCCTCGCAGGCGATGATTGTGGTCAGCCCGACGCTCGGTGCAAGAGAGTGGCCGGAGTTGAAAAAATCGAAGCTTTACGATGCGGGTTTTACGCATCGTTTTCGCAAGGCGAAAAAAGGAGTAACTCTTGAGTAACAAAATGGTTGTTCCACCATTTTGTTACTCAATCGTTGGGTGTTTGCAACGCGAGCTGAGTCGCTATTCAGCTGCATGCTGGAACTGTTCAGATCGCCCATGGTTTGTTCGATAGCAAGGCGAAAACGCGCAGTGTGCTATTGCACATGAGCATTTTCAACGCAGCTAGCGGGCAAACCGTGGGATGAGCTGAATAGTTACAAAAAGGATTAACCACAAAGGCACGAAGGCACAGAGAAAGAATGCATCGGGATAAGCGCAAAAAGCGGTCATTCCCGAGGATTGAATCGGGAATCCACGCAATGGATCCCCGATAGAGGCGCTCGGGGATGACGCTCTTGTTGTTCTGCAATCCCTGCTAAAAACTACCCAGCCGCATGCTGGAACTCTTGAGTAACAAAGGATGTTTGTTATGAATGATACAATTTTATTGGTAGGACACGGCTCCCGTGAGCCGAGCGGCAACGCGGAGATTGAGCGCTTTGCCGCGCAGTGGCGCGAACGGCGCCCCGATGACCGCATCGAGGTCTGCTTCATCGAGTTTGCCGACTGCCTGCTCGATGCGGGATTGGATCGCGCAGCAGCCGGATCGACGAGAGTCATCGTCGTGCCGCTGATTCTCGGCGCGGCGGGGCATGTGAAGATGGAGATCCCCCACCACATCGCCCACGCGCGGGAGCGCCATCCCGAGATCGAATTTGTCATGGCCAAACATCTCGGTGCCGGCACGCCGGTACTGACCGCACTCAAGGTTGAACTGCGCACGGCGATGCTCGCGCTCGATGCGCCCGATGCGAAAAATACCGGCATCGTACTGCTGGCGCGCGGCTCATCGGACAAGGTGGCCAACGGCGAAGTGGCGAAAATGGCGCGCTGGCTCTTTGAAGAGAGCGAACATGAGATGGTCGATCTCGCCTTTACCGGCATCACCTTTCCGAAGCTGGAGACGGTGGTGCAGCGGCAGGTTGCCTGCGGCATGAAGCAGATCATCGTGCTGCCCTATTACCTCTTCACCGGCGTATTGATCGAACGCATCGGCCGGCAGGTGGCGCGGCTGGAGCGACAATATCCGCACATCGCCTTCGCCCTCGGCCGCTATATCGGCTTTGCCGAAGCGATCTATGCGCTGCTCGATGCACGCGTGGCCGAGGCGCAAGGCGCAAATGACAACGCACCGCAAATGCTGGAGTGCGACGGCTGCAAATACCGCGAATTTGCCGAAGCGCACGAATTCGGGCATCACCATCACACGTAGCTGGACAAGTCCATTACGAATATGCTCAATCGCGTCATCCCCGAGCGCCTCTATCGGGGATCCATTGCAGCGTAGATTCCCGATAAAACCCTCGGGAATGACCGTGGTTTTATGACAAGGCAGCGCGTACAACGGGCGCGCTGCAGTTGATGTTACGACTTACAACAACTGCTGCGTCGGCGCGGGCTCATTCGATGCCGGTGCCGGCGCAGCGGGTGCACGCTCAGGCTGCTCGGCTTCACTCGGCGTCGCCGGCGTGGCCTCCTGCGGCTCGCTAGCTGCTGGCGCAGCAGTGTTGGGCGCAGCTGCGGCAGACGTACTTTCGTCGGCTGGTTGCGCCCCTGCGGATGGTTCATCTGCAGACGGGGCGGGAACCGATGCCTCGCTATCAGCAGATGGAGCAGTCGGTACCGATGTTTCGCCTGCCGGCGCAGGCAGTGGTGTCTGATGGGTCAAATCGCGCAACGTTCTGATCATCGCGGCGATCCGATCGCGTTCGGTATCGGTCGCATCATGCTCTGCCGAGGCCAGCGCAGCGAGCGCCGCATTCAGCTGCTGCTGCAGTCGTTGCGCGTGATCAGCATCGATGCGTGTCTGCAAATCATCCACGTCGTTGCGCAGCTGGCCGACCTGCTGTTTCAACGCCGTCATTGCGGCGTCATCACCCGCCGGTGCACGATTCTGGGTAGCCGCAAAGAGTGCACCACCGGCAATCGCCAACGCCAACAGCGAAACAATGGGCGCCAGATGCGGTGAACAGCAACGCCCCTTGTCGCATCCACCACCTTCGCCCCCGCAGTGACGCGCCTGCTTGGCGCTTCCGTCAGCTTGGCCGGCAGCCTCATCAACCTGTTCCCGCTTCGTTTCCATCGTTTCGTTGCTCTCCTGCATCGCACACTCCTTAACATTTCATATCGGCGCGCCATGCTGGCACTGCCCGCGCGAATTCGCCATGATTCGCGCTCGTTAATCTCTACGATCGAGGTGGTTATGGACATTCAGGCACAGCTGGCGCTGCTCAGTCGCGGCACGTTGGAGATACTGCCCGAGGGCGGACTGGCGGCGAAGCTGCAGTTGGCGGCGAAGGAGCAGCGTCCGTTGCGGGTCAAGGCCGGCTTCGATCCGACCGCGCCCGACCTCCATCTCGGCCACACTGTCCTGCTGGAAAAACTGCGCCAGTTTCAGCAGTGCGGCCACCATATCCTCTTTCTGATCGGCGACTTCACCGGCACCATCGGCGACCCGACCGGCAAGAACGAGACCCGTCCGCCGCTGACCGCGGAGGAGGTGCTGAAAAACGCCGAGAGCTACAAGGCGCAGGTGTTCAAAATACTCGATCCGGAGAAAACCGAAGTCTGCTTCAACTCTGCCTGGCTGGGTAAACTCTCCGCCGCCGACCTGATCCGCATCGCCGGCAAAGCGACCGTGGCGCGGATGCTCGAGCGCGACGATTTCGAGAAGCGCTACAAGGGCGGCCAATCGATCGCCCTGCACGAGTTCCTCTATCCGCTGGTGCAGGGTTACGACTCGGTGGCGCTGGAGGCCGACATTGAGCTGGGCGGCAACGACCAAAAATTCAATCTGCTCATGGGGCGTCAGCTGCAGGCCGCCTACGATCAACCGCAGCAGGTGATCATGACCATGCCGCTGCTGGAGGGGCTGGACGGCGTCAATAAGATGTCCAAATCGCTGAACAATTACGTTGGCGTAGCCGAGCCGGCCAAGGAGCAGTTCGGCAAACTGATGAGCATCTCCGACGAGCTGATGTTCAAATACTACGAACTGCTGACCGACAGCGACCTCGATGCCATCCGCGCCCTGCATCCGATGGAGGCCAAGAAGCAGCTGGCGACCGCGATTGTTGATCGTTTCCACGGCGAGGGTGCCGGCAAGGCGGCACGCGCCGGCTTCGAGGCGCAGTTTGCCAAAAAAGAGATCCCCGATGATCTGCCGGAGGCGACGATCTGCGCCGAAGATGGTGCGGTGTGGATCATCAAAGCACTCACCGAAACCGGCCTGACCGCCTCCAACGGTGAGGGGATGCGCATGGTCAAGCAGAACGCCCTCTCCATCGATGGCGAGAAGGTGACTGACAAAGATTATCAACTGGCCA
>JALUXN010000054.1 GCA_027018975.1 Mariprofundaceae bacterium
CCACTGACAATGCAAACACCTGCTCCAGCACCGATACTTTATCTGATGGAAATTTTGGCGCGGAGGCAAAGCCGTGGATCAGGTAAACACACTCCTTAATCGCGGCACGGCTAACATTCAACGGCACATCTGCAAATTCACTCACTGAACACCTCACCTCTGTTTGATGTCAGCAATGGTAATCTCCGAGGCGACATCTGGTGTCGCACTGACAATGCAGTCAAGGTGCCGCGATTCGGATCGCGGTCACAGCCGCCTCACAAAATCGGCTAACGTTTCAATGGCATAGTGATCCTTCAGGCTTAACAAATCCTGATCGCCACTGACCAGACAATCAGCGTGAGAAGCAATCAAGGCTGCCAAAACCGGAGCATCATCTGCATCGCGAATTACGGTGACAGTTTACTAAATGCACCAAACACCTCCCCACAATCAGTCACCAGCATTCTAATGGTTGTCTCATATCAGGGTTTACTCTGTGTAACTCTGTGCACTCCGTGGTGAAAAATATCAATCATCCAACCAGCATCGCCGTAGTCATCAGCAGGCGTACGATGATGGCGACTAGGGTGGCGACGCCGATGGATAGGGCGATGGAGAAGAGGGCTTCTTTGCGGCCGATGATGCGTAGCATGACGGCGAAGGTGGAGATGCAGGGGATGTAGAAGAGGAGGAAGACGAGGAAGGTGGTGATCTGGGTGGTGGTCATCAGCTGTTCCAGCTCGAAGGTGCCGACGGCCTGATAGATCATGATCAGCGACAGCTCTTTGCGCAGGACACCGAAGAGGATTGGCACACCGAGTACGGCCGGCAGCCCCAGCGCGCCGACGGTGAGCGGCGAGAGGAGTTGGTTGATCAGTTGATCGGCGCCGTAAAATTGCAGGATCGCCAGCACGATACTGCCGATCACCAGCAGCGGCGTGACGATGGTGATGATGTCCTGCGTGCGCTGCCAGGTGGCGCGTAGCACGTCGCGCAGCGCCGGCCAGCGGTAGGGCGGGATCTCCTGAATCAGACCGGGGCTGATCTCCGGATAGTGGCGCGAGAGCAGGCGGCCAAGGATGGCGATCACCACGATGCTGAGCATAAAGAGCAGGAAGACGCCGAGGCCGCCGAGATATTTCTCGCCCAGCGCCAGCACAATCGCCGAACGCGCCGAGCAGGGGACAAAGGTGATCAGCAGCGAGGCGATGACCCGTTCGCGACCGGCCGGTAGTGCGCGGGTGGCGGCAATCGCCGGCACATTGCAACCCAGGCCGAGCAGGAACGGCACGGCGACTTTGCCGTGCAGACCGATGGCGTGGAAAAAGCGATCCATGACAAAGGCGATGCGGTGCATGATGCCGCTCTCCTCCAGCGCCACCAGCATCAACACCAGCGGCAGCATGTAGGGTACGACGATGCCGATCAGGCCGATCAGGCCGTTGGTGATGGCGAGCATGATGACGCCGCCGAGTGTGTTTGGGTGCCAGTCGGCGACTAGGGCGGAGAGGCGGGTGGCGGAGGCGGCATCGAGCCAGACACTCACCTCGAAGACGACAAACAGCACGGCGGCAAAGACCGCCAGCGAGCCGAGCAGCCCCCAGCGCGGATGCAGAAAGAGGGTATCCATCAGATCTTCAAAGCTGCGTTTGGGTTGGTGAACACGGGTGATGATCGACTCGAAGAGTTCCACGGCGCGGTGGTGGCGGTCGGCATGCACCTCATCGACCAGCGGCCGCGGCAGGGCGGCGTTGGCCTCATCGTGGAGGGCGCGGATCGGCTCGCTCAGTTCGGGGAAGTGGCTGGCTACCTCGTTGAGGAAATAGGTGTCCCGCTCCATCAGATTCATGGTCAGCAGATTGCTCGGCACATTGAAGGCGGTGCGCAGGTCGTCGCGGTCGATCTTATTGTGCATGCGTTGCGCCCACGGTTGCAAATGCGGGCTGATCGGTTGCGGCAGCGGACAGACGGGGTCACGGCCGCGCGCCAAGGTCTGCGCAAAGAGAGCATCGAGGCCGCGCCCCTTCTGCGCGACGGTGGGGATGACAGCACAGCCCAGTTTCTGCGCCAGTGCATCGACATCGATCTGAACCCCTTTGCGCGCCGCCTCATCCATCATGTTCAGCGCGATCACCACCGGCAGACCGAGTTCCGGCAGCTCGAGAGCCAGCTCCAGCCCCTGCTGCAGCGCGCTGGCATCGAGGACATAGATGAGCAGGTCGGGGCGCGAGAAGGGGGCGGGCGGCTGTGGCTGTTCGTGGTCGGAGACGAGCGGGCGGGCATCGCCCCAGAGCAGATATTTCAGCGCTTCGAGATCGTCGCCCTGCAGGTCGCGCAGGGACTGGAAGCCGGGCAGATCAACCAGATGAATCTCATCGGCACCAATCTGCACCGGACACTCGGCATACGGTTTGTGCGTGCCAGCCAGCCTGCCGGTCTGCACGACGGTACTGGCGACGGCATGGAAGATGGTGCTCTTGCCACTGTTCGGCAGACCGACGAGCGCCACGCGCAGGCGGTGGCTACCGCGGTAGGCGCGCGGGTGAAAGGTGAGCGGTTGTGCGGCGGTGGTTGGCTGAGATTTCGTCTGAGTTATGGCGCCGGCTCCTCGCTCGCCTCTGCCGCTTCATCATCCATCGGCGCAATGGTCAGCACCAGTTTGCCGACCACTTGACCCGCCTCCAGTTTGCGGTGCGCTTCGGCGGCATCGGCGAGCGGCAGGGTTTCGGAGACGAAGATGGAGAGTTTGCGTTCGTCGAAGAACTGCGCGCACTGCTCAAGAATATCGCCGTGATGCTCGGCGCCGGCGCGGTGGCCGGTGACCATCGGGGTGAGCATCAGCTCCTGCGCGATGCGGATATTGCGCAGGCGGATCTGCTTCCAGTCGGCATCGGCCGGCACCTGCAGGATGGTGACGATGTCGCCATAGATGCGCGTCGCCTCGACCAGCGGGTGGAAGGCGCTGCCGCCGACCGTATCGAAACAGAGATCGACCCCCTCACCATCGCTCCACGCCAGCAGCGCTTCGGTCACATCTTCGCGTTTGTAGTTGATGATCAGATCGGCGCCGAGGGTGCGCGCCAGCTCCGCTTTTTCGTCCGAACTGACGCTGGTGGCGACCTGACAGCCGGCCAGCTTGGCGAGTTGAATGGCGACATGCCCCACGCCGCCGGCGCCGGCATGGATGAACACCTTCTCATCGCCACGGATGCGGCCGCGATCAAACAGCGACTCCCACGCCGTGATCAGCACCAGCGGCGCGGCGGCGGCATCGACAAAATCGAGGCTCTCCGGCTTGTGGGCGGCGAAATGCTCCGGTACGGCGATCAATTCGGCATAGTTGCCCGCCGGCTGACCGAGGCCGCCGTAGCAGAAATAGACCGCATCGCCCGGCTCGAAGCGGCTGACCTTGTCGCCGACCTGCTCGACGATACCGGCGCCATCGCAGCCGAGGATCGCCGGCAGGGCATCGGCAAAATAGAGGCCGTTGTTTCGCAGCTTGGTGTCGATCGGATTGACGCCGGCGGCGACGAGACGCACCAGAATCTCCGCCTCGCCGCAGGCAGGTTCATTGGTCTGTTGCAGTGTCAGCACATCCGGTGAGCCGGTCTTGGTCATCATGATGGCATGCATGGCGATCTCCTGTGCGGGTGGGTTGGTTTTCTGCTCAATCCAGCCGCCAACCTATACCCTAGAGTTTTAGTTGGGTATAGTTCGCCGACTTTTTGCACGATAGCGCGGAGGCAACATGAGCACAGAATCGACG
>JALUXN010000055.1 GCA_027018975.1 Mariprofundaceae bacterium
CTGAGGGTGATCGATTGTTGCGCACGCCAGTTGCTGATCTGGCGCAGCATCAGTACATCATGCGGTTGCAGGCGTAGATCCTGTTTGGGGTCACCCGCGAAGGCTTTGGTCAGGTCGATCTCCATATGTTCAAGTTTGCGCTTGGTGCCATTGATGATTTCATAGCGGGTCAGTTCTGCGCTCTTCAGGTAGGCATTTTCGAGGGGGCCGCCCGCCGCCCAGATGAGGTCGGAGACCTTCATGCCGCGACCGAGCGGGAACTCGCCGGGGTGGCGCACGGCGCCATTCATGGTGACGCTATCCATCTGTCGCATGACGGTGTTGGAGAAGACCATCAGCTTGTCGAACGGGCGCAGTTCCGGATTATTGGTCGGATTCGGGTGGGTGAAGAGATTCAGTAGTGAGGCGCGGATGAAACTCAATTCGCCTGTCTTCGGATCGGTGCGTTGGATGATCATGTAATCTAAGAAGGTGTTGGGCAGCAGGTCATCTCGGCTCTTGATAATGTCGGAGAGGTGCATGCGCTGTTTGTAGCCGAAGATGCCGGGGCGTTTGACGTGGCCGCTCAGTGTGACGGTGTTTGAACGCACGTCCGGTAGCGGATAGACCACAACAATATCGCCATTGCGGATGGTTGAGCCTTGGTTCTGCGCGTGTAGATGCTCATTTTTGAGGATGTTCTGACCGGAGTCGGTGATGCGGTCGATGAGGATGTGATCGACATCTGCGGTGGCGAGTGTGCCGCCTGCTAGGGCGAGAATATCGCTGACGCTGTTCTTGCTATGGTTGTTTTTCACCTCGTAAATACCCGGGCGGGTCACTGCGCCGGCAACCGCAACGACGTGACCAATCGGCGGGACAAAGACGACATCGCCGGGCTGCAGGCGCAGGTCTTTGCTGCTGTCACCGTGCAGGAGGAAGTCGTAGAGATCGAGTTCGGCGACCGCTTTGCCGGCACGCTTTAAGAGGATGTGACGCATGCTACCGGCTTTACTGACGCCGCCGGATTCAAAGAGGGCGTTGGAGATGGTGGAGAGGCCACTGACCATATATGAGCCGGGGTGGTTAACATCGCCGAGTACAAATACGCGGATGGAGCGCAGGCGACCCATGGTGATTTTGGCAGTGACGCCAATCAGTTTTTCACCGGCCGCCTCAATCAGGGTCGCCTTCGCTTTGGCAAAACTCATACCGGCCAGTCTCACCGGGCCGATGCCGGGAACTGCAACAGAGCCTCGACGATCGACAATCAGTGTGAATTGATCTTCCTTGGCACCGAAGAGTTGTACATCGATCTCATCCCCCGGTCCGAGCACATACTCAGGCGGCACAGGGATATCGGTGACGGGCATAAATGAGGTGGGTGAGCCGGCGAAGAGATCATAACCATATTGATGCAGATTGGGGTCGATCTTTCTGCTGCTTTTAGATTGGAGGATTGTTTTCCACGCATTGCGTAGTGATTCATCTTTTGAATAGACGTCGAATGTGTTGCCATTGGCGTTCTGGTCGTTGGCGTTCTGGTCGTTGGCGACACCTGGTTGCGTCAGGTCAATAGCTGCAGTAGCAGAGGGGTTTAATGACTGCAAGCGTTCGCGGACTGCGGTTTCGATGGCGCTGGGTTTATCCTGTATGGTTGGTGTGGTCGGCGCGGCCTTGCTCTGCTTGGACTGATGGTCGGTGGATGTTTGTTGATCCGGGGTGGTTGTTGGCTGTTGCTGCTGGGTTGGGGTGGGAGATGTGCGTCGGCTGCCACCTGTGGGGACGCCGAACTGTTTAGCGAGCGCAGCTTTTTCCGCTGGCGATAGCTGCTGAATTTTCTGCATTTGTGAAGCGGTGAGTGTGATGGTGTAGCCTGCATTGGGCGCACCTGCTGCGATGATGGCAGCGAAGAGTAGTAGATGGATGGATCGGAAGAATAGATGTTTCAAAGCTACCTCTCATGGTGGTGAATCAGGATGGCGGGCAGGGTGCTGTGTCAGTCACCGCCCATAGCCCCAGACGGCGGCGGACTTTAGAGAAATTGACCCTGCTGTGCCAGTGGGAAAATATATCTGCCGCGAAAAAAAGTCCTATCGGAGGCATTCCTATCAACTGGCTTTTGTATTGATCGTCAGCGTTTCAAACGATACCAGCGTGCTTTTCGCTGTTGCCAGAAGGCGCGGTACTCTTCGTCGGTGACTTCGCCGTCGTGATTGCGGTCCATTTGGGCGTAGCGGTTTTTGGCTTGGGCATCGACCATGGCTTTGTATTCGTCGAATGAGACGCTCTCAGAGGCGTCACTATCGAGCGCCATGAACGCATCGACGATTTTATCGGTGGGGGTTTTGGGTTCGGCGTCGGCCGAGGTGATGATGGAAAAACTCAAGCAGAATAGCATAATCCAGCGCATGATAATGGTTTCCTTGTGAACGATTGATCTTTTTGAAATTGCCGGCAGCAGCGACAGACGGCATCATATCCGAGTTATTTCCAACAGGCGAGGGGGAACATGCAAGCCTATCTTGATCTTATGCGCCATGTGCGCGACCACGGCACCGGCAAGGGTGACCGTACCGGTACCGGGACGACATCGATTTTCGGCTATCAGATGCGCTTTGATCTGTCCGACGGCTTTCCGCTGGTGACGACCAAAAAAGTGCACCTCAAATCGATCATCCACGAGCTGCTCTGGTTCCTGAAAGGGGATACCAACACCGCCTATCTCAAGGAGAACGGGGTGAAGATCTGGGATGAGTGGGCGCGCGAAGATGGTTCGCTCGGGCCGGTGTACGGCTACCAGTGGCGCAGCTGGCCAACGCCGGATGGTGGTCATATCGATCAGATCAGTGAGCTGATTGCGCAGATCAAGGCGCGGCCAAATTCGCGGCGGTTGATTGTCTCGGCGTGGAATGTGGCCGATCTGCCCGATGAGTCGATCTCTCCGCAGGCCAATGTCGCCCAGGGCAAGATGGCGCTGGCGCCCTGTCACGCCTTTTTTCAATTTTATGTCGCCGATGGGCGGCTCTCCTGCCAACTTTACCAGCGCAGCGCCGATATTCTGCTCGGCGTGCCGTTTAATATCGCCTCCTATGCGCTGTTGACGATGATGATCGCGCAGGTGTGCGGGCTGCAGGCGGGGGAGTTTATCCACACCTTCGGCGACGCCCATCTCTATAATAACCACAGCGAACAGGTGGCGACGCAGCTGGCGCGCAAGCCCTATCCGCTGCCGACCATGCAGCTCAACCCTGATATCGACGATATTTTCGCCTTCACCTACGACGATTTTGAGCTCTGTAATTACCAGTCGCATCCGGCTATCCGCGCTCCGATTGCGGTATAAGGTTCGCCATGCAGGGTAGCTCGCTCCGCTACATCTCCTACCTCTGGCCGTTGCCGATCCTTTTCGGTCTGGGGCGGGGGGTGATGTGGCTCAACGGCAACAGCGGCCAGCTGGGGATGCCGGTCTGGTGGATCGGTGTGGATGTGATGCTCTTTCTGCTGTTTTTCGGCGCGGCGGCATTCTGGAGTTATCGACCGATCCGCCATCTGTTGGGTCGTCTGCAGGCAGGGGGTGTGCCGGATGCGAGCCCGGATGCGAACATCGCGCAGCGCATGGAGACGGTGATGATCCATTTCCCGCTGCGCGCGCTCAAGGGCTACCTGTTGGCTGGCTGGGGATTGGCGCTCTATCTGATTGTCAGCAGTTCACTATTTGCACTGCTCAGTGCCCACCAC
>JALUXN010000056.1 GCA_027018975.1 Mariprofundaceae bacterium
CGGCGATGTTTCGGCTATATTTGCGGCGAATGATCGTTTGTGCGTAATGGAGTCCTTGATATGGCGAAGATTTTGGTGACTGATGATTCGATGTTTCTCCGGCGACGCACGGGCAATATCCTGAAATCGGCCGGCCATGAGGTGATCGAGGCGGCGGATGGCAATGCCTGCTTGGAGCAGTTGGCGGAGGCGGAGCCGGATCTGATCTTTCTTGATCTGGTGATGCCGGAGATGGATGGTATGGAGGTGTTGAAACATCTGCAGGCGGCGGAGCATACGGTGCCGGTGATAGTCCTGACTGCGGATATTCAGGATGTGGTGCGCGAGGAGTGCTTGCAGTTGGGGGCGGTCGCGTTTATCAATAAACCGCCGAAAGAGGATGAAGTGCTGGCGGCTGTGCAGGCACAGCTTGCCGGTTAAGAGAGTGGAGGGGGTATGCAAATGCTAATTACAGATGAACAGCGGGATATGTTGTGTGAGTTGATCAATATCGGTGTCGGCCATGCCGCTTCGACATTGAACAGCCTGATCGAGCATAAAATCAAACTCTCTGTACCGTCCATTCTGATTATTGATGCCTCTCATCCGGAAGAGTTGCCCGAGTCATTGCAGATGGGAGAGGCGACGGCAGTGACGATGGCCTTTCATGGCGATTTGAAGGGCAATTCGGCGCTGATGTTTCCACCCGAGTCGGCGAGCACCCTTGTCTCCGCGCTCACCGGCGAAGCGCCCGATTCACCCATGCATGAAGAGCTGCGCGCCGGCACGCTGGCCGAAGTGGGCAATATCCTGCTCAATGGTGTGCTCGGTTCGTTGAGTAATATGCTCGATACGACGCTCTCTTTTACTGTGCCGCATTATGAGGATGTCTCCCTTGATCAGATGATTGTGCGCCAATCGGCGGAGGCGATTTTAATCGCTCAGGCGCAGTTTCTGGTCGATGAGCTGATGATCGAGGGCAATGTGGTGCTCTTTTTTGAGGTTTCCTCGTTTGATGCTTTGGTGGCGGCGATGGAGCGGATGCTGAGCGCATGATTGAAGAGCGCCAATTTCCGCTGCTCGATCACATCTCCAGTGGGATCGTGGCGATTGAGCGTGACGGTTCGATTGTGTTGTGGAATGAGCGTATGGAGCACTGGAGCGGCATGCCGCGTCAGCAGGTGCTCGGCAGGAATTTGTTCGAGCTCTTTCCGCGCGTCGGGGAGGATGCGTTTCGTATCCGCATCGAGCAGGTGCTCGATGGTGGTGCGCCGGTCATCTTTTCACCGCAGTTGCATCACCATGTGATCCCCTGTCCACGCAAATTGCGTGGCACAGATGTCGCCGAGGGCGATGAGCGTTACCGGCCGCAGCTGGTGACGGTGAGCTGGCTGGCGGCGCAGTCTGTGGCGCTGTTCAGTATTCAGGATCAGAGCGAGCAGATGCATGTGCTCAACCAGCATAAAGCAACCGCGGCGCTGCTCTCCGAAGAGTTGCGCCAGATCAAGCAGCTGCGGCGTGAGAAGCGGCGGCTGCTCTCGGCGATCGATCAGGCTGGTGAGGCGGTGATCATCATCAACTGGCAGGGTGAGATCGAGTATCACAACCGTGCTTTTCTCGAGCAGACTGGCTGGAGCCCGGAGGAGATTCGCCAGATGCGCTTCTATGAGGCACTGTTTTATGATCACGATGAGAGCTTCAATTTGCGCGATCAGGAGCAGCTGATCAATGGCGAGGTGTGGCAGGGGCGCAAGGATATTATCCGCAGAGATGGCAGCTTTTTCCCCGCTTCGATCAGCATCGCACCGGTCGTGCGTAAGAAGAAGACGAAAAAGAACTATTTCATTGTTATTCAGGAAGATATCTCCCACTATGTCAATCTGGAAGAGAAGCTGCGCCACACTCAGAAGCAGGAGGCGCTGGTGACGCTGGTTGGCGGTATTGCGCACGATTTCAATAATCTGCTCGCCGGTCTGGTCGGGCAGGTCTATCTGGCGGCGCGTGAGGTCAAGGCGTTGCCGAAGACCGCCGCGCGGCTGAAGAAGATCCAGGGCATTACGCAGGAGGCGGCGGAGATTGTGGCGCAGCTGCTCACTTTTGCCCGGCAGGGTGATCTGCAGACGACGGAGTTCCCGCTCAGTTCGTTTGTGAAGGAGTTTATCAAGCTGGCGCGGCATTCGGTGCCGGAGAATATCCGTTTGATGCACGATTTTGAGCAGGGTGCATTCAACTTCCGTGGGGATGCCAATCAGCTGCAGCAGGCGCTGCTCAATATTGTGCAGAACAGCGTGGAGGCGTGTGAAGGGTGTTCAGATGGTGTGATCAAGATTGAGCTGCGTGCCTTCGATCCGGCCGCCCATCCGATTTTCAGCAGTAAATATCCGGTATTGCAGCGCGGCCATTTTGCCCATCTGGTGATTCGCGATAATGGCAAAGGGATTCCCGAAGAGATTGTCGATAAGGTGTTCGATCCCTTCTTCTCCACCAAGCAGCTGGGCAGTGGGCTGGGTTTGGCGGTGGTGCAGGGGTGTGTGCGCCACCATCAGGGGTTGGTGATTGCCGAGCCGCTGCTGGGCGGTGGCACCTGCATGCATCTGTTTTTGCCGCTATTGGCCAGCAAGGAGGCGAGCGAGCCTGCGCAGGTGCCTGTGCATGACGACCAAGATAGCGCCACGATTCTGCTGGTCGATGATGATCTACGCGTATTGGAGCCGACCAGCGAGCTGCTGGAGAGTATGGGGCATCGCGTCACGGTGGCGCACAACGGCAAGGAGGCGTGCGACATTTTTGCACAGCGGGTGAACGCATGGGATCTGGTGATTACCGACATGGTGATGCCGCAGATGAACGGGCTGGATGCCTGCCGCTATATGCGCACGCTGCGCGCCGATATTCCGGTGATTTTTGCCACCGGTTATGATCGCTCGCTGATGACGCCGGAGACGCATCGTATGGAGAACAGCCAGTTGATCAGTAAACCGTTCAATCCTGATGAGCTCGACGCGTTGATTGTCCGTATGACCAGCTCCGCATGAGGCAGCTGGGTTAGCTTTATAGGTCTGCCAGCAGCGCCTGCTGCATGCGTGGCATGTGTTCGGGGAAGAAGTGGCCGGCGCCCTCGATTGGGTGAAAGTGGATATTCGACTTGCCGCGCACGCTCGCTTCCACCTGCGCAAAGGGGACAATTTCATCGGCGGTGCCGGAGATAACTGTGATGGGGCGCGTCTCACCCTGCATAAAGGCGAATGACCAGAGATTGACCGCCGGTGCCACGGCAAACATGCGCGCCACCCGCGTATCGTGGCGCGCCGCCTGCAATCCGGCATAGCAGCCGAAGGAGAAGCCGGCCAGCCAGAGCTGCGAATGCGGCACATGTGCTGCCAGCCAGTCGAGCGCGGCGTGGGCATCATCCGCCTCACCGACACCCTCCGCCCATCTGCCGGCCGACTGCTCCACACCGCGAAAATTGAAACGCAGCACCGAGCAGCCGATATCTTCAAAGGCACGCCCCATCCAATAGACCACTTTGTTGCGCATTGTGCCGCCGTAGAGCGGGTGGGGGTGGCAGATCACCACCGCCGGCTGATCCGGCGCACCGCGTTGCAGCAGCGCCTGCAGTCGCCCCGCCGGCCCGTCGATGAAAAATGGCTTGTGCTGATGCTCCGGCAACGCCCTTACGCCTCCACACCGAACAGTGCGGCGTAGCCTGCCTCGGAGAAGCCGACCTCGATATGA
>JALUXN010000057.1 GCA_027018975.1 Mariprofundaceae bacterium
GGATGGATTGCACTCATTGTATCTGACGGATGCCCGAAGCCAAGTCACAACGGTGTCGATCAGAGCGGTGCATGAAACCTGCTCAATCAAGTTTTTCAGGCACTGAATCAGGAGCGCAATTGCCGAAAACGGCGCTAGCGGCTGATTAGTGCTCGGAACTGGACGACGCCGGAGTGCTCGGCGCGGCGGATCTGCACGTTGTCGAAGCCGGCGTGCGCTGCGGCTAGCTGGTGCATAAAGCGCAGCAGCGCCGCGTATGGCACATCCTTCATCTGCAGCATCAGCCGCTCGCTGTCGCTGTTGGGCATGGCCTGCGGTTTGATGCGGGTCATGTAACTGCGCACCTGCGTTGCGCGCGCCAGCGACTCCACCTGCGTCAACAGATTGCCATCGGCCACCTGCGCCTGCTGGCCGCCCTGCGACTGCAGCATATTAGCCAGCGCCATCGCCTCGGCTGCCTGCTGTTGTGCTTGCGCCAGCTGCGTTTGCAGCGCCTGATGACGATCGTGCAGCGGCAGCATGATGCCGAAGATCAGCAGCAGTAACGGCAGCACCACTGCGGCAGCAAGCAGTAGCCGCTGTTCGCGTGGTTGCAGCTGTTGATAATAGGGGAGCAGTTGCTCCTCGATGCGCTGCTGCAGTAGCTGGGTGAAACGATGCCACGCCATCTTCATGACCACGCCATGCGGAATTTCACCTGATTGCCGCCGCTCAAATCGGTGTCCTGCACAGTGACATGTTTGCCGGTGTGCTGCTGCAGTGCTTCGCGGATCTTGTTCATGGTCTCAATATCCTTCGCTTCGCCGGCCATGGTGATGGTGCCGTGGCGCTGGGTGATTTCGCGGATCGTCCACGGTGTCTGCTGATAGACCTGACCGATCGCCGCAATCTGTTTCAGCCAGGCCACGGCGCTGGCATCGCTCGCTTGTGTGTTGCCCATGCCGGCGGCCTGACGCAGCTGCGCCAGCGGATCGACGATCACCTGTTGCTGCGGCAGCCCGCGATGAAAGGCCGCGATCACCTGCTGTTGCGCCGCGTCGATCTCGCTCTGTAAGCGGTGATTCTGCCAGATCATGCCCCCCATCCAGAGCAGCGCCACCGCCGCTGCCAGCGCCATGCTGCGATACCACGGCTGCAGCGTGCTCCAGTCCGATTTCGGCCGCCAACTGCCATGCCGGAAATTGAGTGCGTCGGCTGTGTCGTTTGGAGCAGTGCAGCAGCGCAGGCTCGCCAGTTGGCGCGATGGCAGGGCATCCATCACCACCGCCTCGCCGCGCCACTCGGCATCGACCGCCAGTGTGGTGGCAAACGGCTCCGGTAGCCGTCCGACCATCTGTGTAATCGCTTCGCCGCCGGCCATACTCTGCAGCGAATGGCGGACATCCTCCAACAGTGCTGCATGGGCATCGGTAGACCATCCGTTGAGCCGCCGCATCCCCAGCCAGCAGCAGTCGCCGCCATGCCAGAGGCCGAAGCAGAGCCCCGCCGCATCGGCATCGCAGACTGCCACCAAGCCATCGTTGGATGCACTGCCGAGCATGTGATTTAATCGCAGCCAGATATCGGGGATCACCCGCTGCAGATTCGACCAGCCATCGGCAGCATCGAGCTGCTGCCGCCACGCTTCCGGCATGCCGAACATCATGCCGCGCAGCGCTGCCTCCGCTGCCTGAGCGGAGACCGCATGCCAGGCCAGCCACCACGCCTCCGGCGCCTCGTCACTCGTCTCCTCCAGCTCCTGCGCCAGAATCTCCTGATCGATAAAGCGGGGATGCGCCAGCGGCAGCGACAGTGTGCGGCTCAAGAGCTGTTCCGCCGGCAGGATTAACGTCGTAGGCAACGCCTCGTCTGGCAGTTGCGGCAGCGGCAGCAATTCACTCGAATGTTCCGATGCGGCATCGGCGTCACTCGCTTCCGCTTGCGGCAGCAGTGCCAACGCGCGCACCTCACCAACTGCATCCAGCATGAACCAGTCATGTCCATCAAAATAGATCGTATCGGTTTGATCTGTGATCTGATTCATCTAACCGTCCCACCCCGTTGTTGCGAGGGTTTGTTATTTGTTGCTGCCGCCTGTTGCGTCAAACCCAATCCATGCCACTCGGCACGCTGGGCGGTGAGCAGGGTGATTTTCCCCTGTTCGCGTTGCAGCAGAAACTGCTCACGCAGCGAGACCCGGCCGAAATCGGCTTCGGTCAACACCCAGAAGAGGCGGCTCTGCACGCTGAGGTAGGCTGTGTTGAGCCCCTTTCCCCACGGCTGATTCAACAGCGCCTGCGCCACATTTTCAAATGGCCGTGCCGCCATCAGCGCTTCGGCATCGCTTGTCTGCATGTTGGGTGCCAGCGCCATCAGCACGTCGGCCGGCGCGGTATTGATGTTGACTGCCGCTATTCCCGTGGCCGGCATCGGCGCGACTGTCGCCACCGGCAGCAGGCGGTCGAGGATTTTTTGATTGAAGCCGCGCACCAGCAGCAGCTCATTCCAGCGATCGAGCCGCGCATTCTTGATCCGATAATTTTTACCGTAATAGGCCCCCGACTCCGCGCCGCCGCTGCCGTGGCGCTGATCATCGGCATCCATCCAGTCGATCAGCGCATCGACCAGTGTCGGATCGAGTTCACGGCGCACAAACAGCGCCTTCACCTGCTGCTCCACCGCCGCCACCGCCTTTCCTTGCGCATCCACCAGTCCGTTGAGATTGATGAAGCGGTTGGCGTCGACAATCGTCGCCGCCACCATCCCCTGATCGACCGGAAAGCCGCCCCCCTCTTGCGCCCAGAGCTCATCGAGATCGTCGCTCTGCGAATCGCGCGCATCGGCACGCAGCGCCTTTACTGACAACAGCAGCGCCGACTGGCTCGCCTGCTTTGCGCGCACAAAATCGAGGCTGTTCTCCGCCCGTCGCAGCGCCAGATTATCGTCGTAAGCAGCACTCACCGCCCATGTGCTGATCAACGCCACAAGCCCCAGCACAATAATCAGCGCCGAGCCACGCTCACCCTCTCTAGCATCGCCTTGCCGCGCCCCCAGCCTCATAACTGCTGCCCGATCCAGATCGGCACCAGCCAGCGCTGCCGCGCATCGAGGCGCGCGCTCGCATCGACCTGCATGCGCACCTCCACCGCCCGCGGCCAGATGAAATTGGCACGGCTGAAGCGCCAGTCCTGCCGGCGGTTGCCCTGTTGATCCCACACCTGCACCGCCCAGGAGCGAATCTTGCCGAAATCCCAGCGCGCCGGCTCCACGCTCGGCCGCGCCAACAGGGCGCGCGATTCGCGGATCAAGTGGTCGTTGCTCTCATCGATGTAGTAGTGGATTTGACTGATGCCCGTCGCGCCCGGCTCACGCACCAGCAGCCAGAGTTCATCGAGATCGACATCGCCACGGTTGTCGTTTTTGATGCGCAGCGGCACCACCATCGTCTGCTTGCTCGCCTCACCGGCAGCGATCATGGGTGCGGGTGAGAGATAACGCAGATCCCGGCGCAGCTGCTTGCCGACCCAGCTGGCGCGCTCCTGCGCTGCCCGCGCCTCGTTGAGGATTTGAAAGCCGTTGCCGGCGGTGCCGAGTGCGCTGTAGGCGAGTGCCGAGATCATGGCGAAGACAATCAGCGCCATCATCACCTCGATCAG
>JALUXN010000058.1 GCA_027018975.1 Mariprofundaceae bacterium
GATCGTCACCTGTGCCGGATTGTTGAGGTGTTCGTTGGCAATTTTGCGAATCACCGGCGGCATGGTGGCCGAGAAGAGGGCGATCTGGCGCGCATCGGGGGTCTGTTCGAGCACCCACTTCACATCATCGATGAAGCCCATGCGCAACATCTCATCCGCCTCATCGAGCACCAGCGCCTGCAGACTATCGAGCTTCAACGTCTTGCGGCGCATGTGATCCATCACCCGTCCGGGTGTGCCGACCACAACATGTACGCCGCGTTTGAGCTGACGCAGCTGCACATCGTAGCTCTGACCACCATAGATCGGCAGCACCTGAAAGCCTTTGAGGAAGCGGGCATAGCTCTTGAATGCCTCGGCCACCTGGATGGCCAGCTCGCGCGTCGGCGCCAGCACCAGCAGCTGCGGCACCTTGCGCGTCACATCGATGCGGGAGAGCAGCGGCAGCGCGAAGGCGGCGGTTTTACCCGTGCCGGTCTGCGCCTGCCCGATCACATCGCGACCCTCCAGCAGCAGCGGAATCGTCTGCGCCTGAATCGGCGACGGCGTCTCGTAACCGGCGTGCTGCACCGCCTGAGCCAGCTCAGGAGCGAGCTGCAGATCCGCGAATGTGACCTGGTTTTGTTCGTTTGTTGTCATAATGATTTTACACCTAAGGAAATGTCCAGCGGCGAAGATTGCCCGTCATGACATGAAGTTACCATGAACAGGTCAAGATGAAAGAAAAATGAAGCGCTTCATAAAGAGAAACTCATGTCGCCATCACCATATCCTCATTGAATGTTCCCAGATTGCCGCCATCTGATTTTGAACAGGAGGTTTTACATGACCATTCAACAGACCATACACAACTATCTCGAAGCCGTTGAGAAGAAATTCGGACGCGAAGCGCGCAGCAAGACACGTCTGGAGTATCGTGGCGGCACCAAGTTCGCGATCAAAAATGCCAATGCCATGCATCCGACGCTGATCAACATTGCACGCTTGAAGACAGCCACCCGCTATCTGCAAGCCTCAGCAGCTTAACACTCCCTCAAACTGCTACCGAGCTCCGCGCGCCCATCTATTCATATGGGTATCGCGTGAGCGCGGTAGCTTTTTTATCAACAGCGCAACCACAATCCGGACGAAAAAAACGTAACGATCCCGCATCTCTCCTGCTATGGTTGCCGGCGTGGAGAGACTATTCTTGAACAGCCGTATCACGGCATATCTACTGACCATTGTGTTGCTCTGTCCAATCTGGGCGGAGGCGCACGAAACCGCTGTCACGCTACAACTAAAATGGAAACACGCCTTTCAATTCGCCGGCTACTATATGGCGTTGGAGAAAGGCTATTATCGGCAGGCAGGGCTGAACCTCTCCATTATCGAGGGTGGTCCCGGTCGTTCACCGGTGGCGCATGTGCTCAGTCGGCCGGCGGCCTATGGCGTTGCCAGTACGGGGGCGCTGCTGGCGCGCAGTCAGGGTAAACCGATCCGTGCACTGGGTGCAATTTTTCAACATTCACCGCTGGCACTGATGGTACTGCAGCGCTCCGGCATCCGTCAGCTCTCCGATCTGCGCGGCAAGCGCATCATGTTGCAACATGGCGAGCTGGATGCCGACATCCTCGCCTCGCTGCGTCAAGTCGGCCTCAGCGCACAGGACTATAGACGCCAGGAGACCAATTATCGCCTCGACAGTCTGCTCAGCGGGGCGTGCGATGCATTCAGTGTCTATGTGACGGATCAACCCTACCAGCTCGACGCCAAGCATCTTCCCTATCGTCTGTTCCGGCCGACGGATCAGGGGATCGATTTTTATGGCGATATTGTCATCACCTCCGACGATGAGGTGCGCCACCACCCTGAGCGGGTCAAGGCATTTATGGCGGCCACCAGACGCGGTTGGCACGATGCGCTGACGCACCCTGAAGAGGCGATCGATCTCATCCTGCTCAAATACAACAGCCAACACTTTTCACGCCGCAAACTCCGCTTTGAGGCCGACGCCTCTGCCAAGCTGATCATGGCCGACGTGGTGGATATCGGCTATATGAACCGTTTCCGCTGGCAGAAGATCGCCCAATCTTATGCGGCACTGGGGATGTTGCCGGCCGCTTTTCCGGTGGATGATTTTCTCTATCAACCCGCTCCGTCGCTGGGCGAGTTGATCACCACCTACCGCTGGCCGCTGTTGATCGGATTTTTGCTGTTGGTGCTCCTGGTCGCTGCCATCACCATTCTACTGCTGCGCCGTACCGTGCGACAGCGCACCCACCGATTGATTGAGAGTGAACGCCAGATGCGCGACATGGTTGAAATGGCTGATGTCGGCATTGTCATCCATCGGGATGGTCGTTTTCTCTATGCCAACCCCTTCATGCTTTCGCGCATGCAGATCGATTCGCTGACATCGATCCGGGGGCAGGAGATCTGGCCGTTTGTACACCCCGATGACCGGCAACTCGTTGAGCAGCGTATCGACGATGTGATCCACAACGACGCCGTCTATCACCGTCAACCACTACGCTACATCAATACGGCAGGGGAGACGTATGAGGTGGAGGTGGGCTCCCGCGCGATTCAGATTGATGGTCAAGCAGCCGTGCTGGTGATTGCTGTAGATGTCACCGAGCGCAACCGCGCCAGCGAGGAGAAACTGGCCATGCAACGTCAGATGGAGCACACCCAGCGGCTTGAATCGCTGGGTGTCTTGGCCGGTGGCATTGCGCACGATTTCAATAACATTCTTGCCGCCATTCTCGGCAATGCCGCACTGGCGGAGCGGCAGCTACACAAAGGTTCGCACGACACACTGCCACGCTATCTGAGTAATATCGTCCACTCCTCCGAACAGGCAACCGCCCTCTGCCGGCAAATGCTGGCATACGCTGGCAAGGGCTCCCTTGAAGTCGAACAGCTCGACCTCTCCCGCA
The DNA here is from genome assembly GCA_027018975.1 of Mariprofundaceae bacterium. Classification (GTDB taxonomy): domain Bacteria; phylum Pseudomonadota; class Zetaproteobacteria; order Mariprofundales; family Mariprofundaceae; genus Mariprofundus. The sequence continues at coordinate 2,922 of JALUXN010000058.1, forward strand.
TGGTAGAGCGAATCGCCAAGCTGCTCACCGTCTCCATCCACAAAGGCGTGACGCTGCACTACGAGCTGGCCAAGTCACTGCCCGCCGTCGAGGCGGATGCCACTCAGCTCCAGCAGGTGTTGATGAATCTGGTCATGAACGCATCCGATGCGATGGACGCGCAAGGCGGTGAGATTCGGCTGCGCACCGGCGTCGTCGATATCGATGCATCCGACGCGCCGTTGAACGTTCTGCATGAGCCGGTCGCAGCGGGGCGTTACGTCTTTGTCGAGGTGGCAGACAACGGCTGCGGCATGGATCAAGCAACACGCGCAAAGATCTTCGAACCCTTTTTCACCACCAAAACAGATGGCCACGGTTTGGGCATGAGCGCCGTACTCGGTATTGTCCGCAGCCACCATGGTGCCATTCTGCTGGATTCGACAGTCGGCGAGGGGAGCAGCTTTCGCATACTGCTGCCGGCACTGGCGCAACAAGTGGCAGATGCGCAACAGGATCATGCGCAAGAGGATGATGCCATCGCCACATGGCACGCCAGCGGCACAGTGCTGCTGATCGATGATGAGCAGCCGGTGCGAGAAGCGGCAAGCATGATGTTGCAGGAGATCGGCTTCGATGTGCGTTGCGCCAACGATGGTGAAGCGGGGGTAGCCTGCTACACGGCTCATCAGGCGGAGATCGTAGCCGTACTGCTGGACATGAG
>JALUXN010000059.1 GCA_027018975.1 Mariprofundaceae bacterium
CAATCCCATCCCCTTCACCGATGCCGATCGCAACAAATGGCCGCTCACCTACATGGCTGCGCACGTCACCAAACATGAGAATGGCAGCAATAGCGAAGGCTATGGAGATTATCGCGGCGTGCCTGTCATGGGGGTATGGCACTGGCTGGATGCGTTTGGCTTCGGGGTGACCACCGAAATTGACGATGCCGAAGCGATGGCGGACTACTACACGCTCCGGCGGGTGATTTACATCATCGTCGGCACGTCGATCTTTATGGTGCTGGTGCTGATCGGCATGTTCTCCTGGGTGGGCGCCAATGCCACGCGCGTACTGGAACAGCAGGTGGAAGATCGCACCCGGGAGCTCAATGAGCTCTACACCTCGGTACGCGAGTCGATCGAGTACGCCTCCATTATTCAACGCTCACTGCTGCCGGAGCATACGATTCTGGATCACTTCTTCCCCGATAGCATGGTCTATTGGATACCGCGTGATACGGTCGGCGGAGATATTTATCTCATCCATGAGTTCAATCAGGGCGACGATTGTCTGATCGCCACCATCGACTGTACCGGCCACGGCGTGCCGGGTGCCTTCGTTACCATGCTGGTCAAAGCGATTGAACGCTCGCTGGTGGCACGTATCCACGACACCGCCGAGCAGATCGAACCGGGCAAAATCCTCTCCATCTTCAATCGCAGCATTCGCAATCTGCTCAAGCAGGATGATCCCGACACGCACTGCAATGCCGGCTTTGATGGCGGCGTGATTCACTACAACAAGCGCCGCAACACACTGACCTTTGCCGGCGCCGAGACCGCACTCTTCTATCTCGATGGCGGCAAAGTCAAAGCGATTCGCGGTTCGCGCCACTCCGTTGGCTACAAAAAATCCGATCCCGACTTTGTCTTCAAAGAGCACCGTCTGGATCTGCATCCCGGCATGCGTTTCTACATCACCTCCGATGGTTACTTGGATCAGAACGGTGGCGAAAAGGGCTTCCCGTTCGGCAAAAAACGCTTTCAGTCGCTCATTCTGGAGTATGCCGACCGCCCGCTGCGTGAACAGGCGCCGCTCTTTGAGCAAGCGCTGCTGGCCTATCAGGGCGATGAAGGGCGTAATGACGATGTCACCCTCATCGCCTTCGAGATCGGTGCAAGTGAAGAGACACAACCGTCCAAGGAGCCGATCGATTTTAGTGTATGAAGCACATCACAAATGACAAACTGCTGAGAAAATAACCAAGAAAGTTTTTCATGCCGTTCAACAAGGAGAATTGCCATGTTTACCGTTGCCATAGGTCATAGTGAAGATATCGATTCCGCCGATGCCATCGAAGAGGTGCTGGAGCAGTGCCGCGAAGAGTTGGGCGATGCGACTGCGCAAGCCGGTATTCTCTACGCCTCGATCGACCATGAATATGGGGAGCTGCTGGAGGCGATCAACAGAGCGCATCCAGAGATTGAGCTGATCGGCTGCACCACCGACGGCGAACTCTCCTCCCGCATGGGTTTTCTTGAAGACTCCATCACCCTGCTGCTGTTCCACTCCGATGTGATCGATATCAAAGCAGGCTTTGCCGACCATCTGCCCGATCAGATCGACACCTCAATTGCCGAGGCGGTGCAAGCCACCGTCGCCCGTTTATCACAAGCGCCGAAGCTCTGCATCATGCATCCGGTAAGCATCACAGCCAGTGGCTCGGCGATTCTGGAGCGCTTCAAAGCAGCACTGGGTGAGGATTTCCCTATTTTCGGTGCATCAGCGGGTGATCGCTGGGAGTTCAAGCAGACCTACCAGTTCTACAAGCAGGAGGTACATCAAAACGGCGTCGGTTTTCTGGTTTTCTCCGGTCCGCTCCATTTCGGTGCCGGTGTCAGCACTGGCTGGGTACCGAAAGGAAACCTCCATACCGTCACCCGCGTGGAAGGCAATGTGGTCTACACCATCGACGAGATGACCGCAGTCGAGTTCTATCAACAACATCTCGGCGAACATGTCGATACACTGGGCGATTACCCGCTGGCGATATTCGAGGATGGCGAAAATGGGCCGTTTTACCTACGCGCAGCACTGATGGCCAATGTGGAGGATGGTTCAATTGTCTTCGCCGGCGATATTGACCACCAGGCCAGCGTGCGCATCATGACCGCAACCACTGAGCAAATTATCGCCGCCAGTGAAGCGTCCGTGCAGCAATCCCTGCAGAACTTCACCGGCAAGCAGGCCGATATTGCTATCTGCTTCTCCTGCTCCGGCCGTAAACAGGCACTGGGCACACGCACCGGCAAGGAGTACGAGCAGCTGCGGAAATCCTGCCCCGACATCAAGGTGTGCGGCTTCTACGGCTATGGTGAAATTTCGCCGCTGCAAACCGGCACCCCGGCCAAGTTCCACAATGAGACCTTCGTCACACTACTGCTTGGTACTAATGAATGAGCGACGAGCAGGAGATCAAGAATCTCACCAAACAGGTGCGGATTCTCACCCGCAAGCTGGAGCGCTCTGAAAAAAACCGCATCTTTCTCGAAGAGCGCCTGGATCGCAACGACCTGCTGGCGGAAAAATTGCAGGCGCAGCTGGCGGATGCCAAGGACGCGGTGGAGGCAGCACACCGCTCGGTACGGGAGTCAATCGAGTACGCTTCGATCATCCAAACCGCACTGCTACCGGACACCGAAATCCTATCCAGATTCTTCAAAGATTCGTTTGTTTACTGGATGCCGCGCGATACAGTGGGTGGCGATATCTACCTGATCCACGAGTTCAACGATGGTGATGACTGTCTGATCGCCACCATTGACTGCACCGGCCACGGTGTCCCGGGAGCGTTTGTCACCATGCTGGTCAAGGCGATCGAGCGCTCGCTGGTGGCTCGCATCCGCGACACCAACGAGGTCATCGAACCGGGTAAAGTGCTATCGATTTTTAACCGTAGCATCCGCAACCTGCTCAAACAGGATGACCCGGACACCAACTGCAACGCCGGCTTCGATGGCGGCGTGATCCACTACAACAAATCGACCAACACAGTAAAATTCGCCGGTGCTGAGACCGCCCTCTTCTACCTCGATGGCGACAAGGTCAAAACGATCCGCGGCTCGCGCCACTCGGTTGGCTACAAGAAGTCCGACCCCGATTTCACCTTCAAGGAGCATACCCTGACGGTGCATGAAGGGATGCGCTTCTACATCAGCTCCGACGGTTTCCTCGATCAAAATGGTGGCGAAAAAGGATTCCCCTTTGGCAAAAAGCGTTTCCAAGCCCTGATGCTTGAGCAGGCCGAACGCCCACTGCATGAGCAGTTACCCATCTTCGAAAAAGCGCTGCTGGCGTACCAGGGCGAAGAGGAGCGCAACGATGATGTCACCGTGATCGCCTTCGAGATCGGCAAAACCTCGACCAAAGCTGTGCAAAACGATTTCGTCGTGTAGTCGACTGTATCTCGGAGTTCTCCGTGGCGGTATGGATCTCCGTCACTCTCCTGGCCAACCGTGCACAACGATTGAACCAGGGCAATCGCATTAAAATCCATTTTCCAGACACGCGCTATCTCGTCGTTTAACTCAGGTAATATGCCGACAAAATCAGTGGTGCCCTCCAGAACTTCAGACGTCTATTGGGAATTGATTAAAAGG
>JALUXN010000060.1 GCA_027018975.1 Mariprofundaceae bacterium
GTTCCGCGCTTTGGCGCTGGCCAATCCGGCGTTGGCGATGCGTCTGGAGCTGGATGGGCGCAAGCGTTTTGATTTTTCCGCTGAGGATGCGCGCAGTCGCACGGAGGCGATTCTGGGACGTGATTTCGCCGACAACAGTCTGGAGATTGCGCTGCAGCATGAGGGGATCGAGATCACAGCCCATCTCGGCTTGCCGACGTTTCACCACCGCGACAGCAGCAAGATGCTGTTTCTAATCAACGGGCGGGTGATTCGCGATAAGCAGCTGATCGCCGCCATGCGTGCCGGCTACCGCGATGTGATGTTCCACGACCGCTACCCGATCGGTGTGGTGCGGCTGGAGATGGATCCGGCTGATGTCGATGTCAATGTGCATCCGAGCAAGCGCGAAGTGCGTTTCAAATCGCCGCAACGGGTGCGCGCCGGCATTGTCGCCACCATTCGCGCGGCCATTGAGCAGATGGGGCAGCAGGTTGCCTCGACGACCACGGAACAGGCGCTGCACGCCATGCAGTCGATGCAGCAGGGTGGCGGCGATGCAGGTGTTTCAGAGACTGCTTCGGGCGGGGCTGGGATGCCGCGTTTCTCTTCCGGCGACTTTCGTGCCGCGCCAACATATGCTGCAGCACCTGCAGTATCAACGCGCAGCCGTGTCGCTGTGCCGGATGATCTGCAGCGGATGCTCTTTTCGGGTGCGGCGACGCCCACTGACGATCGCTCTGAGGCAGCGTATGAGGGTGCCGGCAGTTATCGGACGGCGGCACCGTTGCGCTTGGGGAGACCATTGGCGCAGATCCATGGCTGCTATATTTTGGCGCAGCGTGATGATGGTGTGGTGCTGGTCGATCAACATGCGGCGCATGAGCGGATCACCTACGAGAAGCTGAAACAGCAGCTGGCTACCGCGTCACTGAAGGCGCAGATGCTGCTTACGCCGGAGCCGTTGGCGTTGCAGGGCGAGGCGGCGGCATGGCTGCATGAGCATGGCGATGAGTTGTTGCCCTTTGGTGTTGCGCTGGAGGCAGTTGGTGACGAGCTGTTCCACATCCGTTCGGTGCCGGCGATGTTGTCGGCGGAGCCGTTGGTGGGATTGGTCGAGGAGTTGATCGATGCCTGCCGTCTGGTTGGTGGTGCGAGTGAAGCGGGCAGCAGTGGTCAGGCGCGGGTGCTGGAGCGCTGGCTGGGCAATCGCGCCTGCAAGGGGTCGATCAAATCGGGGCGGAAGCTCTCTGTCGTGGAGCAGGAGTCACTGCTGCGTGAGATGGAACAGACGCCCAATATCGCCCAGTGCAATCATGGACGGCCAACCTACGTGACCCTCTCCCTGAATGATCTGGATCGATTGTTTGGGCGGAAGGATTAACGGATCGTATCGGCTGTCGCTGCGATGCGCCGCACAGCGTCTTCGAGCGTGGCTTGACTGACCGCGTAGGAGAAGCGGACATGGCCGGGTGAGCCGAAGGCGGTACCGGGCACAAGGGCGACGCCGGCCTCCTCCAGTAACCATTCACAGACCACGACATCATCATCCAGTGTGCGGCCATCGGCAGTGGTTTTGCCCAGCCAGCCGCTGATCGACGGGAAAACATAAAACGCGCCATCTGGCGTGATGGCGTGCATACCGGGGATGGCGTTGATCGCCTCGACCAGCCAGCTGCGGCGGGTCTGATAAGTGGCGACCATCGTCTGCAGCGCATCGGTCGGCCCGGTGAGGGCGGCGAGGGCGGCTTTTTGGGCGATGGCGTTGGGGTTGGATGTGCTCTGCCCCTGAATCTTGGTCATCGCCTTGATCAGATCGGCGGGGCCGCCGCAGAAGCCGATGCGCCAGCCAGTCATGCAGTAGGCTTTGGAGACGCCGTTGAGGGTGACGGTCTGCTCCTTCAGGTCGGGATTGATTTCAGCGAAGGTGGCGAAGGTTTTGCCATCGAAGATGATCTTTTCGTACATGTCATCGGTGGCCACGATGAGGTTGGGGACGTTGCGCACCACATCACCGATCGCCCGCAGTTCATCGGCGGAGTAGGCCATGCCGGTCGGGTTGGAGGGGGAGTTGAGGAAGAGGACTTTGCAGGCCGGTGTGAGTACGCTTTCCAGCTGCGCCGCAGTGATTTTGAAATCGGCGGCGGCGCTGGTCTCGACAATCACCGGTTCGCCCTCGGCCAGTTTGACCATGTCGGGGTAGGAGACCCAGTAGGGGGCGGGGATGATTGCTTGGTCGCCGGGATTGATGACGGCCATCAGTAGATTGTAGATGCACTGCTTGCCGCCGCTGGAGACGAGGATGTCGTTGGCGTCGTAGTCGAGATGGTTATCCCGCTTGAACTTTTCTGCGATCGCCCGGCGCAGCTCGGGGATGCCGGCCACGGCGGTGTAGCGGGTGAAGCCACTGTTGATGGCGGCGATGCCGGCTTCGCGGGCGGCCTCAGGGGTCTCGAAATCGGGCTCGCCGACGGAGAGCGAAATCACGCTGCGGCCGGCGGCACGCATCTCGGCGGCTTTGGCAGTGATGGCGAGGGTGGCGGAGGGTTGGATCTGTTGGACGCGGTTGGATAGTCTGTTCATGGACTTGGAACATGCCATCGACAAAAAAAAACTCAAGTGGCGATATTGCTCAATTTTTGGGCGATCGCAACGCGACCGGAGTCACTCTTGAGTAACAAAATGGTGAGTCTACCATTTTGCTACTCAATCGTTGGGGGTTGCAACGCGACCTGAGTCGCTATTCAGCGCATTCTTGCTTTTGGTGCTTGAATGGCGAGGACGTTTGTTCCAGCATTGCTTCACCCCGTTGGTGATCGTGTTTGAGTCTCTCGACAACCTTAACCTGTTATCCCGGCGGGGTTTTTATCGTTATTCAGAGGCATGTCGGGGTTCGAGATCATTCTAGCGGTCTGATGCTCGGTGCGCACGCATCGCTGGAACTTATATTATTATAAATAACAAGAGGTTATATCATGGCATTCAAGAAGATTCGAGTTCCTGAACAGGGCGACAAAATCACCATGGGCGCAGATGGTAAACTGCAGGTCTCCGATCATCCGATTGTCACCTTTATCGAGGGGGATGGTATCGGTCCCGACATCTGGCGGGCGACGCGCGCTATCCTCGATGCGGCGGTGGAGAAGGCGTATGGCGGCAAGCGCGCCATCTCTTGGATGGAGGTCTATGCCGGTGAAAAGGCGTGGAATCTCTTTGGCCAGAGCGATGATGCCTGGCTGCCGCAGGAGACGCTCGATGCGCTGCGTGAATATCTGGTCGGCCTGAAGGGGCCGTTGACCACGCCGATTGGCGGCGGTATGGGGTCGCTCAATGTGGCCATTCGTCAGACGCTCGATCTCTATGTCTGCCTGCGGCCGGTCAAACACTTCTCCGGCGTGCCGTCGCCGGTCAAAGCACCCGAGCTGGTTGATATGGCGATTTTCCGTGAAAACACCGAAGACATCTACGCCGGCATCGAGTGGCCGGAGGGGAGTGACGAGGTCAAGAAGGTGATTCGCTTCCTGCAGGATGAGATGGGCGTGACCAAGATCCGCTTCCCGGAGAGCTCCGGTATCGGCGTCAAGCCGGTATCGCGTGAGGGTACGGAGCGATTGG
>JALUXN010000061.1 GCA_027018975.1 Mariprofundaceae bacterium
CGCACCGCGAATTTTACCCTTCTTGATCTTCAATCCGTTGGGCAGCGAGGTGCCGATGGTGGCCACCGGCACCTTGTCGCCGGCATCCATGTTCGACGCGCCGCAGACAATCTCGAGCGGCGTCTGTTCGCCGATATTGACCTTGAGCAGGCTCAACTTGTCGGCGTCCGGATGCGGCGCTTTCGACTCGATCAGGCCGACCCGCACCCCCTTCACCGCCGCGCGCGGCAGTTCGACGCCCTCAACCTCATGACCCAAACGCACCAGATCATCGGCAATCGCTGCCGGTGTAGCGGTCAGTGCGACATGGCGTTGCAACCAGGATAATGGAATTTTCATAGCGCCACCCCCATGCGGCGCAAAAAGCGCACATCATTCTCGAAAAAGAGCCGCAGATCGGGAATCCCCTGCTTGAGCATCACCATCCGCTCCACGCCGAGCCCGAAGGCGAAGCCGGAGAATTTGTTGCTGTCGATGCCGACCGCATTCAGTACGTTGGGGTGAATCATGCCGCTGCCCAACACCTCGATCCAACCGCTACCCTTGCAGATCCGGCACCCTTTGCCGGCGCAAAAGACGCAGCCGATATCGACCTCCGCCGACGGCTCGGTGAAGGGGAAGTAGTGCGGCCGCAAGCGAATGGCCACCTCCTTCTCAAAATAGGCGGAGAGAAAATGTTGCAGTACGCCCTTGAGATGCGCCATCGAGACGTCGCGATCCACCTTGAACACCTCCACCTGATGAAACATCGGCGAATGGGTCACATCGTAATCACAGCGGTAGACCCGCCCCGGCGCCACCACCGCCAGTGGCGGCTCGCCACCGTTATCGAGCAGCCGCCGCATGGCGCGGATCTGCACCGGCGAGGTATGGGTGCGCAGCAGCATCGGCTCGCCATCATCGCCAGCGCGCAGATCCTGCATGAAGAAGGTGTCGTGCATGGCACGTGCCGGGTGCTCCGGCGAGATATTCAACGCATCGAAATTGTGAAACTCATCCTCGATCTCCGGCCCTTCGGCCACAGCAAAGCCCATCTGGGCAAAGATCGAGGTCAAATCATCCAGCCCCTGCTGCACCGGATGCAGCGCCCCGGCCGGCCGTCTGCGCCCCGGCATCGAGACATCCACCCGCTCCGCCGCAATGCGCGCCGCCTTGGCCTGTACAGCCAGCGCCGCCTCCGCCTGCTGCAGCGCCTCAGCCAGCGCCTGCTTGGTCTGATTGACAAACTTCCCGATCACCGGCCGATCCGCCGGCGCCAATTTGCCAACCCCCTTGAGCACCTCCGTCAGCGCCCCCTTCTTGCCGAGATACGCCACCCGCAACTGGTTCAACGCCGCCAAATCGGCCGCTCCATCAAACGCGGCGAGCGCGTCACGTTGCAGATTGCTCAATCGCTCTTTTAATGCATCAAGTTCACTCATCCGTTCCTCGCAACACACCAGCAGAAGCTGAAAATTGCCTCAAACATACCGAGCGAGGCGGATATCAGCCCCCACTCATATTTGAAGGGCGCGCACTATGCCAAAAACGGGGGCAACATACACCCGCTTTTACCGCCGCCGGGGCAACTCCCAACAAGCGCGTGAACAGCTACAAGATTGCCCAGCGCTGTTTTCCCGCCGATGTTGTACTATTCGTAGTGCGCTGTGATCGACAAATTAGAGAAGTCGCGCACCCGCACACCATCGATGCGCTGCAGCGAATTGGCCAGATAGAGTGTCTTCTCCAGATATTTCACCTTGAAGTGACCGACGCCGAGATCCTGCACGCCCATCACCCACTTGATCTGATTCAGTCGATCCTTGATCTCACGATGGGCATCGACATCGCCCGCCCCTTTCACCGTGACATCAATCACCCGTGCCTTGCCCTCGATCAGGCTGGTGATCTTGGCCACCAATTGCGAGGCGTGATCGGCAAGTGACTGCATCGCCTGCTGATTGGCATCCTCCAACGCAATGGCCATGCCCATCCCTTGGTCTGAACCGGAGGCGATGACCCGCACCACGCCGTTGCGATCCCGCGACAGAATCTTATAGCGCAGATGCGCCGTCACCTTGTGCATTGGCATGGAGAGTCCATAGCCGATATCCGAGCCTTTGCGGGTGGAGATGACATTATCGATCTGCCCCATCACAAACACATTCGCCATCGACTGCAGAATCACCTTGCGCACCACGTCGCTGCGATGGCGATCCAGCGCGGCAGCGAGTTTGCCGACATCCATCTGCAGGGTGCTGGCCAGATCCACCACCTGAATCTCCTGATCGAGTAGCTGCTGTTTTACCGCTACGCTGAAGGGGTCGCGATCCAGGCTGAGCGTCTCAAACTCATGGGAGTAGCGCATGGAATCGCTCTCAATGATGCGATCCTCCTGCCGCGAACGTGCGACCACCAATACGCCGACCGCCGTATTGCGCACCAATTGACCCACTGAGGCCTCCGCCTTGGCGCGGGCGACACAGGCGTGGATGCGTGCCTGATAGAGATCGCCACTCTGCTTGGCCGAGAGCAGCTTATAGCTTTTGATCACCCCCTCAGTCTTTTTGAGGATATTGTCATCCACCAGTTCGAAATTCTCCACCAGCGAAGTGGCGCTTACCTGCACCCCGACCGCCTGCTCAATGGCCGCCCACTTGGCACGCGCCACCGCCTCCAACTTGGCCGATGACAGATCACCATGGATGATCGCCGCATCACCCTCCGCATCCACACAGCCGGCCGCATAGGCGAGCGTGGTCGAGCAGAGCATCCATATCAATATCAAACCACGAAACATGTTACCTCCTCATCCATCCCCTCGATTTTCATCCATCTTCAGGAGTGCGCTTTGAGCTCCGCTTCCAGTGCTGCAACGCGCGCTTCCAGCGCCGCCAGCTCATCGCGTGCTTTGACCAGCATCGCCTCCTGCACCTGCATGCGTTCGTGTGTCACCACATCAAATTGCGCCAGCGCATTCTCCACCACCGCGCGCACTTGTGCCTCTGCCCCCTGTTTGAGACCGCCGAGCATACGAATACCGCCGGCGATCTTCTCTGCAATATCATCCATCGATTGATTGTTACTCATGCCTGCTCCTTTGTTGCCAAATTCCATGCGCCCCAGCGTTTAACACGCTGTTCATACTCGCTTTTTTCACTCTCTGTATCGCCCAGTTCAGGTAGATCCAGCTGATCGATGACGCGCTCCACCATAAAATCCACCAGATCATCAATCTGCGTCGGCCGGTGATAAAATCCCGGCATGGCCGGCACAATATGCGCCCCCATACGTGAAAGACGCAACATATTTTCCAGATGCAGTGTCGAAAACGGCGTCTCACGCGGCACCAGAATCAGCTGTCGGCGCTCCTTCAACATCACATCCGCAGCGCGCTCAATCAGATTATCGGAGATACCGTTGGCGATGCGTCCCAATGTACCCATCGAACAGGGAATCACCACCATGCGCCGAATTCCCGCCGAGCCGGAAGCTACCGGTGAGAACCAATCATCCAGCGCATAACAGTGGATATATGCCGCCGACACACCCAGCAGGCGCGCCAACGCTGCCGCCTGCTGATCCACCGTCTGCGGCATCGTGAAATCACAC
>JALUXN010000062.1 GCA_027018975.1 Mariprofundaceae bacterium
ACTGGGGCGCGTCATCGTGCAACCCTGCCCGGGACTGGTGGAGGCGATTGAAGTGGCCGATCAAGCCCGCATCCATACGCTACTAATCCAATTCCTCACGCCGCTGCTCACACAACCAATCGATGCACTGGTACTCGGCTGCACCCACTATCCGCTCATCGCCGACACCATTGCCGCCACCATCACACAGCTGCGCGGCACCCACATACCGCTGATTGACAGCGGCGCCGCCATCGCCCGCGAACTGACGCGCCAACTACAGCAGCACGACCTGCGACACGACCCACATCGCCACGTACCCAACACCCCGATTCAATGCTGGAGCAGCCAACCCACCATCGCCCCCCTGATGCAACGCATCTGGCAAACTATCGCCCCGCAGCAGCATGAGCAGATCGAAATCCATCCGCTACCCATTCATCACACGCCCGCGCCATCCCAATCACACCCCGATCCACGGAACGCGCCACAGCCGTTGAGCTAATCCCGCGATTCACCTATCCTGCGCCCTCTTCACACAGGAGGTGCTGTGTTTTCTTTCCCATCCCGGGGTAATCGCATTCAAAATTCGGTCATTCCCGAGGGTTTTATCGGGAATCTACGCAACAATGGATCCCCGATAGAGGCACTCGGGGATGACGTGACCGTTTCTTATGAAAAAATACGAACAAGATTCATGCGACTCCCGTGTTCCCCATCCCGCCGCACCGCGCAGCGAATCGCCTTATCGATATGGATGCTGATCCCGTTTCTGCTACAGATGTCATTGGCCGCCGATGCAGCCCCACAGGCGCAGCCGACCATCGAAACCGCGCAACAGGTGAGTCGCCAGCAGTTGAGTCAACAGCTGGCTCAAGAGACCGGCATCCCAGCCGACGAGATTCGCGCCATCCTCCAGCACGCCACCTATCGGCCACAAATTATCGCCCGCATGCAGCGCCAATGGGAGGCGCAACCCTACAGCCGTTATCGCCCGCTATTTATTAAACCGAGCCTGAAACGCAAAGGGCGCGCCTACCTCGCCAGCCATCGCGCCATCTTCGCGCAGGTGGAACAAAAATATGGCGTCGATGCAGTGATTATCGCTGCCATCCTCGCCATTGAGACCCGCTTCGGCCACGCGCAGGGCAGCCGCCCCGTCCTCGATTCGCTCTACACACTCTCCACCGGCTTCCCCCGCCGCGCCGATTTCTTCCGCCATCAACTCGGCGCCCTGATCAACATCAGCCGCCGCGACCAGCTTGATTTAACCACCCTCAAAGGCTCCTACGCCGGCGCCTTCGGTGCGATCCAGTTCATCCCGACATCTTTTGAACAGTACGCGGTCGATGAAGATGGCGACGGCATCCGCGATGTCATCCATTCACAGCGCGACATCATCGCCAGTGTTGCCAACTACTTCGCCAAACACGGCTGGCAACACCACCGTCCATCGGCCTACTGGCTACCCGCCGGCAGCAAACTCACCCCGCAATGGCAGCAGCACATCGAGAGCGATAATATCAGCCAATGGCGCAGCCTCGGCGAACTGCGCCACGTCATGCCCGCCGCCTTCGCCCACCTCCCATCCATCTGGCACGATAATGACCAGGTCAGCCTGATCCGCATGCAGCGCAGCGACGGCATGCGCGTGGCACTGATCCACCACAATTTCCGGGTGATCATGCGCTATAACCCCTCGTTCAACTACGCCATGGCGGTCACCGAAATCGCCGCCATGCTGGAGAGAGGAGAGCACCGATTCGCCGTCGAATAAACAGCCTCACATCATCGGCGCTCCTGATCCTGCTGCTGGCTGGCTGCACATTCCACCGCCCGGCAACCGTGGCACACCACGCTCCCAGCACCCATGCCACGCCTACTAAGCCAGCGCTACCCGATGGTGCCGGCGGCACTGCCAAAGTCGGCAAGCCGTACAAGGTTGGCGGCCACTGGTACACACCGATGCCATTACACAGCAGCTACGACGCCACCGGCATTGCCTCGTGGTACGGGCGCGACTTCCACGGCCGCAGAACGGCCAATGGCGAGATCTACGACATGCACGCCCTCTCCGCCGCGCATAAAACGCTGCCGCTGCCGACGCTGGTGCGCGTCACCAATCTGGAGAACGGGCGCTCCGTCATTGTACGCGTCAACGACCGCGGCCCGTTCGTGAAGAATCGACTGATCGACCTCTCCTACGCCGCTGCCAAACAGCTCGGTTACGCCGACCGGGGTACGACTCGGGTACGCGTGCAGACACTCGATCTCCCCGCCCCCCAAACACGCCAAGCCAGCCACACCAACGCCACCCCCGCCGCGCATGGCGGCACGCAGATCCAGGTCGGCGCCTTCGCCAGCCGCGACCATGCCGAGGCGCTGGCGACACAGCTCAAAGCCTGGCTGAAACGCGTCCATATCGTCGCCAGCAAGACGACGCCCCCCCTCTACAAAGTGCGCATCGGTCCGTTTCAACAGGCACGCGATGTCGAACAGCAGATCACCATCCTGCAACAGCACGGCTTTGACAAACCGATGGTGTTGGCCGAATGAGCCGTCCCCGCTTGGCCGCCTTCGGCTCTTCACGCATCGCGCCCAATGATCCGCGCTATCGCGACCTCTTCACGCTGGCCAAAGCGATCGGTGCACAGGGGTGGGACGGCATCACCGGTGGTCATCAGGGGATGATGGCGGCATTTTCCGAAGGCATCACCGCCGCCGGCGGCGGCAATCGCGGCATCACACTGGCACGCTTCCCGACACCACCCGACAACACTCTCGCGGAAGAGCAGCGCGCACATAATTTCTTTGATCGTATGGGAGCAATGATCGAGCAGGCCGACGCCTACATCGTCCTGCCCGGCGGCCTCGGCACTCTCGCAGAACTGGCGATGACTTGGGATCTACTCGCCATCCGCGTACTCGAACCCCGCCCCCTACTGCTCTACGGTGAAATGTGGACGCCCATTGTCGCTACCCTCTCTGAACAACTCATCCTCTCCACCGACCACGCCCAGCATCACATCACCCACTGCCGTAGCCATGCAGAGGTTCTCACGGCGCTCAATGCAGCGTCAACGTCCTCTCATACAGCCGATAATCATCACTGTTAGCCACCTTGGCCGCGTGCTGAATCAACTGCCCCGCCACGGGCGAGCCCGCCGCCTGTAAGAGATCCCGATAGACACCCTTGTAAAAGTGATCCGGCGCCACATCCACCTGCAGATGGTACGAACGCGCCGCCGCCGGCAGTGGCGCCGCCACAAACGCACGCACCTCACCCGGCATGATCCGGCTATCGCGCACCTCCTGCCACCCGTCGCGGTAACGCACCGCGCGCCCGATCCGCCACTGCCACCGCTTCAGCACTTTGCCATCCCCATCCCGCGCCTCACCGCGCACGACAATCTCCGGCGTCACATAGGTCGGGAATGCATGCCCCACCCAGACTGATGTGATGGTAAAACGCGCACTGCGCGCCACCTGTTGCAGGGCAAACCTCACCCCTTTGCGGGTCATCTCAGGGTCATGAATACCACGAAATTCATGCCGACGATCCGGCATATGACACTGTTGACAGGTCACCCCCTGCGCCGCAAA
>JALUXN010000063.1 GCA_027018975.1 Mariprofundaceae bacterium
ATGATGTCGCACAGATCCCAACCCAGCTGATCCATTTCCGCGCGGCACATCGGCAGAAATGGCGCGGGGGTGAGGTCGGGGCGGTGGCGGGGATAATCACACAGCGATTGCGGTGTGACAGGGGGGGAAGCGTCGCGGGTGGTCAGACGAGGCTGCCTGTGCCGCTACTGAAATCGGCCCAGAACTCCCGCTGCGAAGTCATGTTGCCGATACGTTCAATGAGCGCGTCGAGCGCATCATCATGCTCGGCGAAGTTCATGCGGTCGGTCTGCACAATCAGCAGCGGGGCATCCTGATAATGGAAAAAGAATTGATCGTAGGCAGCCATGATCCGTTTGAGGTAGTCCATAGTCAGGCCATGCTCCATGCTGCGATTGCGACGGCGAATGCGCTCCATGATGATCTCCGGCTTGGATTGCAGATAGATGACCAGATCCGGCTGGTGAATATCCACTTCAATCAACCGGCTCACCTGCTGATAGAGCGTCAGCTCCTCATCGGAGAGGGTGACGCTGGCGAAGATGTGATCTTTGGCGAGGATATAGTCACTTACCACGCCCTGAGTGAAGAGGTTCTGTTGCTGCAGCGATTGCCACTGTTTGAGTCGTGAAAAGAGGAAGGAGAGTTGCACCGCCAGCGCGTGGCGGCTTGGATCCTGATAAAAGAGCTCCAGAAACGGGTTCTCTTTCACCTCTTCAAAACAGGCTTCGGAGCCCAGTTTGGCGGCCAGTTTGGTGGTGAGTGTGGTTTTGCCCACGCCGATGGCGCCCTCAATGGCGATGTGGCACTGCTTGAGCGGTCGCCCTTGTTCTCGATGGGGGTCGCTGGATGGGGTTTGGGTCACCATGGTTCTCCTTCAGGCAGGGGCGGTTCGCCGGCAGCGAGCAGGGCGGCGAGCAGCGCTTTGGCGGACTGTTTGAGGCGCGGATGTTGCCACTGTGGTACCAGATCGCAAAGCGGCTTGAGAACAAACTGGCGATGCTGCATCTCGATGTGTGGAATGTGCAGTTCCGGTAGTTCGATGATTTCTGCGTTGTTGTCGTCGCATGCAGTGGCGATGATGTCGAGATCGAGAGTGCGTGCGCCCCAGCGTTCAGCACGCACTCGGCCATAGCGGGTTTCGATACGCTGCAGCGCGTGCAGGAGGACGAGAGGGGGCTGGCTGCTGCGGATGGCGATGACGGCGTTGCGATAGTCCGGTTGACCGGCCGGGCCGATGGGGGGGGTGCGGTAACAGTGCGAACTGGCCAGTAGTGTGCAGTGCGGCATCTGGCTGATGTCGTGGCGGGCGGCGCGGAAGGTGGTTAGTGGATCGCCGAGATTGCCACCCAGTGCGATCCAGTAACATCGTTCATCCATGGCGTTGCGAAGAGATGAGGTAGCTGCTGGTGTGCAGTTTGGCGCGGATGGTGCGCTGCAAGGCTTCGGCGGCACGGCGGTTCTGTTCCGGCCCGACCCAGACAGCGTGCAGGCCATTGCTGCGCAGGTGGATGGAGACCGACCAACCGTGCCGTTTGGCACGCCGGGCGAGGCGCTCAGCAGCGGTCTGTGATTTGAATGCGCCGATCTGAATATAGAAGCCGGCCGCGCTCTGTTTTGCCGGCTGTGTGGTGAGGCTTGGATGCGACGGGTGTGATGCCTTGGAATGGCGGCTGTGCGCTGCCTGTGCGGTGACGTGCGGAGAGGTGGAGATGTCATCTGTCGGGGCTTGGCTTGTGGACGGGTGCGTAAACCATGCCGGTTTGGAGGCAGCGACCAGCGCTAGGATGATGGCGGCGATGGCAATGCCGACAGCACTGTGATATTCACGTTTGGAGGCTTGCCACGGAGTGCTCACTGTGCCGCCCTATCGATTCGCGCTGAACTCAGGATGGTTCCAGTAGTTCGTTAATTGTATTGCAAAAGCTATTGTATCTAAATGGCTTTTGTAAGATATTCAGCTGCTTTTCTGGAAGCCGTTCGTGCAGGTCTTCGGGGTAACCGGTAACGAACAGAATATGATCGACGACGTCGGGATTGACCTGTTCAATCGAGCTGTAGATCTCATCGCCGGAGAGCTTGGGGATGCGTACATCGAGCAGAATCAATGCATACTGTTGTCCGCGCGTGGTCAGCTCCAGCAGGCTCTCCACCGGATCGTTCATGCAGGTAATGTTGCCTTGGATCCCCTTGTCGCTGCAGTAGCGTTTCAAAAAGGCGGAGAGAATACCTTGAACAGCGTCTTCATCATCAATGATCAGTATATTGATTTCCATATCTTTTGCTCCTTCAGTTGTGGGTGGGTGTGCTTGCTGCTGTGGCCATCAGGCTGGCCGGATTGATGCGGGCGTTGTTGAAGCGCATGCCCCAGTGTAGGTGCGGGCCGGTGGCGCGGCCGGTGGCGCCGACTTCGCCGATCTGCTGGTCGGCTGTCACCCAGTCGCCTGTATGCACCATGGTGCGTCGCATGTGCGAAAAGACCGACACCAACCCATTGCCGTGACCGATGACCACGGTGTTGCCATTGAGATACATCGCTTTGACCATCAACACCTTGCCGGCCAGCGGGGTGAGGATCGGTGTGCCGGCAGGGGCGGCGATATCGATGCCGGAGTGGGGGGCGCGCGGTTCACCGTTGACGAAGCGCTGTGCGCCAAAGGGGGTTGATTCGATACCCTCAATCGGGCGGTGGCGGATGATCATCGCCGGCTCTGCATCGACCGGCGTGGTGTAGGTCGCCTTCAGCGCTTTCACCTCGCTGCGGATGCGGTGCAGGGTCGCTTTATCGAAGACGGCCATCTGTTTGCTGACGGTGATGCGCGAGATACGGAAATTGCCCTTGCGAACGGTGAGAGTGGCGCGGGCGACGACCCGTTTGCCATCGGACCACTCGACGGGATAGGGCTGCGGCTTCTGTTTCATATCGACACCGATCCAGCCACGCCAGTGGCCATCGGCCTGCTGCTTGGTCGGCCACTGTTTGCCGAAGCACCAGAGGCGCAGTTTGGCACTGCTGGCGTCGGTCTCCACGCGAACCACATCGCCCTGCGTGGCCTGCAGCTGCGGCGTGGCGGCGTGGAGTGCGCATGGCATGAGCAGCAGGAGCAGTGCGCAGATATGCAGTCGGATGTGGCGGATCATGATGATGCCTCGCGGGTGGGGATGGGGTTGCCGGACGCAACCGTCCGGACATCTGTCTGAACACTGCCACGATGAAAACGGATCTGCAGCTGATCGTGTGGCGCCAATGTGGCGGCGTCGGTGATGACGCGGCCATCGGGCGCGAAGGCGATGCTGTAGCCGCGCTCCAGTACGCGGCAGGGGTCGAGCTCCTGCAACTGGCCGGCGATCAGCGCCAGCTGCTGGCGTTTGTTGTGGATGTGGTGCTGTTCGGCGATCAGCCGGCTGCGCGTCTGCTGGAGTGTTTGCCGCTGCTGTTGCAGCTGCGTTTGACAGCTGCGCAGCAGGGCGAGTTTGGCGGTGGTTTGGATCTGGCGCTGCTGCTGCAGACGCTGCATCGGTTGCAGGGGCATCAGCCTCGCCTCCAGCTGTTGCAGGCGGGTGCGCTGCTGCTGGATGATTTGCGCGCCT
>JALUXN010000064.1 GCA_027018975.1 Mariprofundaceae bacterium
CTGCACGATCGCCTGCCCCGCTGGCGAAAGCACGAAGTGGACAAAATCGCGCAACGGCTGCGGCGCATCTCTCGGCAGCAGCAGATGCAAGCTGCGACTGATCGGATAGCTACCATCCCGCACATGAGCAATATCGGGCAGCACCGGTTGACCATCCACCAGCACTGCCACGCCGCGCACCGCATCATTCAGCCAAGCGTTGGAGAGCATGCCGATCGCCTGATCACTATGCGCCACCAACGCCTGCTCCTCATTATTGGAGCCGGAGATCACCGATGCCCCGGGTGCCCGTGCATGGGCACTGCCCAACACCGCCTCGGCGAAGACATGGCGCGTCCCACGGCTCGCCTCTTTATCGATCACAAAAATCCGCGCATCCGACCCGCCAACCTGCCGCCAGTTCATAATCCGGCCGCGGTAAATATCGGCAATCTGCTGCAGTGAGAGCTGATGCACCCCTCCGACATACACCGCCTTGGAGACCACCACCGCCACTGCATCCTTAGCGATCGTCACCACCGTGACCCGATCGCCCAACTGCGCCCGCTCGGCAGCATCAAGCTCACGCGACGCCATACCGAGATCCGCAGTATGCTGAATAACCGAGGCAATCCCCACCCCCGAGCCACCGCCGGAGACAGTGATCTGCACATCCGGATGCAGCCGGTGAAACGCAACCGCCGCAGAGGAGATCACCGGCAACACCGTCGTCGAGCCCACCGCATGAAAGCTCACCGCCCCTGCCACCTGCGGCAGCAGCAAAGCCAACCAGCAACCGATCCACATCATGTTCCGCATCATCTCCTCCCTAACGTCGCACCTCACAGCAGCGCACACCTCAATATACGCCGGTAGTCCACCCTCACAGCGGATTATTACAGAGTCGTGCTCAACTGAACATTCGGACTGTTTTGCATTGGCAGATAAGCGAGGCTATGCTGCCAGCAACAGAAACCACCAGCTGGAAGGTGCCATTCAATGATCAATAAACGCCAACTTCGCCTCATCGCTGCAATGTTACAGATCCCGCTGCTCCTTGCAGGGTGTGGCGGCGGTGGCGGTGGTGGTGGCGGTGGTACAACAACCACCACGCCAACCACGCTCACCGTCAACGAGCTGCTCTTTGCACAAACACATGTCATCCCCAAGCAGGGTTTGAGTTGGAAACTAAAGGGCAAGAGTGAATCACTGGCTCTGATTGCGCATCGCGATGCCCTTGTGTTGATCAGCTTCGCACAACCCCAGCCACAGCAACCTCAGCTGCAGGTTTGGATCAACCAAACCCAAGTGGGCACACTGCCTCTGCAGCCGCCCTCCGCACTCCCGACCACCGAGGCCAACGGCCCTGCGTTCCGTAGCAACAGCTACTCGGCAACCATCCCGAAACAGTGGGTCAAACCCGGCCTCGACCTCAAAGTCAGCGCCAGCAATGTCGCGACCAGTGGATTCCTCGGCCCCATCAAGGTGGACGTCGATGCCGACTTCACGGTGACCGTTCTCCCCTTCTACCTCTACGGCGCCGCCCCCGGCATCAAGGGTTCCCCCACACTAACCACAGCACAACAACCCACCGCCGCACAACGACAGGAGATGTTTGCCAAGTGGCCGGTCGCAACGCTGAACATCCGTACCCATGCGACAGGCAAAGTGCAGTGGCCATATATGATCATCACCCCCCGTGTCGGCCATGCTGCCTATCGCGCCCGCACCAAAAATGACCAGATCGACGGCTTTGATACCATGGATGCTGTGCTCGGCATCTTGAACGCACTGCGTGATGCCAACGGCGACTGGCCACTGGCCAACACCTACTACGCACCGCTGATGATGGCCGACAACACCGGCGCTTACAGTGCGCCCGGCGGCGGACTGGCCGGTACGGGACACGGCACCGGCGACCACCTCTTCTCAGCCATCTATATCCATGAGATGGGTCACACATTCGGTCTACCCCATCAAGGCAGCGCTTATACTGCAGGCAACTACCCCTATGCCAATGGATCGCTGGCCGGCTCCGCCTGGGGATTCGACCAGAACCGTCAACAATTCCTCGCCCCATTCGTCCCCGCGACAGCGCCGAGATACAACAACTGCCAGACCAATCCCGTCAATCGCCAGCTCGACAATCAGGGGCGCTGCATCAAACAAGACCCCATGCAGGGTGGAGATGGCGACCAGGCAGCCGGATATCAATACGCCACCTTTTCCGATTTCAGCACCGCGCAGATGCAGGCATATCTGCGCAGCAAAGCCTTTGTGGATGCCAACTTCAGTACCGGCTACAGTCAATGGGACAGCGCCACCCAGCAGCGCGTCGCCGTCTCCACAGCAACCACCAAAAGCGCCCTTTACGGCCTCAACAGCGGCTTCCCCGTTCAAAAAAACGTACCGGTCTATAGCATTATCATCACCTTGAGCCATGCCCCCTGCAGTGCCGCCAATCCGCAATCGCAATGCAACGCCGCAAATGTGGACACCAACATCTCACAAATCTATCCGCCTCTGGCCTACACCGGAAACCTGCGCGCCACCATCGACCCGACCAAACCCGCCGATCTTGCCGCCATCGATCCCAATGGCACAGGCAACTATCACTGGTTCTGCCAACGCAACGGCTGCGACTATACCCTACGCGTAACCTACAGCGACAACAGCCGTTATCATGTACTGCTGCAACACAGCTTCCGCCCTTGGTTCAACCCGACCGGCACCCCCGCAACGACCACCACAGACCCCAAAAACGGCAACAGTTTCCGCATCTGGGGTGTCAATATCCCCGCCGGAAAAACCATTGCGAAAATCGAACTCCTGCACACCCCCATGGGCTGGAACGGCATTCCGCTCAACCCCACTGTGCTGTTGGTACGCTAACCCACTGCCTGCGCACACCAACATCCCGAATGAGCATTGGATTCGCCCACCAAGAGGCATAGAGTGCTGCTGCCTGAGGCGGCTCATGACGCTTGAGGAAAATATCGATGGAGCTACACCCATCGCTGGACGTTCATCACATGCCCCAACCATCCTCACCCAACACCTTGCAAATGCCGTTCAATTTTGCCGGCGAAAAACCAGAGCACTGCATCTTTGTCATCTTCGGTGCATCGGGTGATCTGACCAAGCGGCTGCTGATCCCCTCGCTCTTCAATCTCTATTGCGACGATCTGTTGCCCGCCTCCTTCGCCATTCTCGGCATGGCTATGGATGACTACTCGACCGACTCCTTCCGTCAACGCATGGATACGGACATCAAGCAGTTCTCCCGCCGCGATCCGTTTGATGACGCGCGCTGGCACGATTTCTGTCACCATATCCACTATCTGCAAGGCCGCTTCGACGATGCGCACGCCTTTGCCCAGCTGCGCACCTTCCTGCAGGCGCTCGACAGCCGCTACGACACCTGCGGCAATATCATCTTCTACATGGCCACACCGCCGGCGGTCTTCGGCATGATCTCTGCCGGACTGCAGCAGGTCGGTCTCAACCACGCCGATGCGGGGTGGCGGCGGATTATTGTCGAGAAACCATTCGGCACCGATCTCGCTTCGGCTCAACGGCTCAACCGCGA
>JALUXN010000065.1 GCA_027018975.1 Mariprofundaceae bacterium
GATTCAGGCGAATATTCCGCAGGATAAAAAGTGGGATCGCCATTTTGTCCATGAAACCATGCAGCGCTATGCGCGGCTGTCGGCGGCTGCGGCCAGCGATGTGGAACTGATCATCTGGCCGGAGGCAGCGGTGCCCTTCTTTTTGTCGCGTGCACCGGGGTGGGATGCGTGGCTCACCGCGCAGGTGAAGGCGTGGCAGCGGCCGCTGCTTTTCGGCGGCTTGAAGATGGAGGCGGGGCGTTCGGCGCAGAACGGTCTCTTCGCCCACGATCCGAAGCTGGTCGGGCTGGGTTCGCAGCGACGTGGCTTTGTCGGTAAGCATCATCTGGTACCGTTCGGCGAGTATGTGCCGGCGTGGATTCCTTTTTTGCATACGCTGGTGCCGGAGATTGCCGATTTCAAACCGGCTGATGATGCCGGTGTGTTGAAGGTGCGCGGCATCGACTACGGCGCGCTCAACTGCTACGAATCGCTCTTCCCCGAAGAGGCGCGGGCGCGGGTGTTGCATGGCGCCGAGGTGCTGGTCAATATCACCAATGATGCGTGGTACGGCACCACACCGGCGGCGTGGCAACACTTTCAGGCGGCGCGTATGCGGGCGGTGGAGAGTGGCCGCTATGTGTTGCGCGCGGCCAATACCGGCGTCACCGCGATCATCAGCCCCGATGGCGTGGTACGCCAGCAGCTGCCGTGGTGGCAGCAGGGGGCGTTGCGGGGTACGTTTCAAATATCGCATCAACGCACCCACTATCTGCGTTGGGGCGATTGGCCGCTGCTGACGGTGGCGGTGATTCTGCTGGTCGCGTGGGCGAGCAGTTGGCGGAGGAATCTCTATGCGGGGGTGTAGGCAGCAGGTGAGTGTGCTCGGTGCCGGCTCGTGGGGCACGGCGTTGGCGCTGGTGTTGGCGCGCAGCGGGCGGCGGCAGGTGCGGCTGTTCACCCACGATCCGGCGCATGCGGCGGTGCTGCAGTCCGAACGACAGAATGATCTGTATCTGCCCGGCATTTCACTGCCGGAAAATATCGATATCACTGCCGATGCCGAGGCTGCGATTGCACATGCGGATGCGGTGGTGTACGCCCTGCCGTGTGCGGCGGCCGATGATTTTCTGCCGCTGCTGCGCGATGGCGATTATCCGGTGATCGCCGCCTGCAAGGGGCTGCATCCGCAGACGCTGCAGCGCACCGATGAGATGCTGGCGCAACATATCGATCGCCAGCGCATTGCGCTGCTCTCCGGCCCCTCGTTCGCGCTGGAGGTGGCGCAGAATCAGCCGACGGCGATCACCATGGCTGCTGCCGAGATCGATCTGGCGCGTCGCGCCGCCGCTTTTTTCGATGAGAGTAATTTCCGCATCTACCTCAGCGATGATCTGGTCGGCGTGGCCATGGGCGGGGCGCTCAAGAATGTGATCGCCATCGCGGCTGGCATGGCCGATGGGCTTGGTTTCGGTCACAACTCGGTGGCGGCGGCGGTGACACGCGGTTTGGCGGAGATGGCACGCCTAGCGGTGGCTTGTGGCGGTCAGCAGGAGACATTGATGGGGCTCTCCGGCCTCGGTGATCTGGTCTTGACCTGCACGGGTAGCCTCTCTCGCAACCGCCGTTTCGGCATGGCTGTGGCGCGCGGACAACAATCGGCGGCGGCGATGGCGGAGATCGGACAGGTGGTTGAGGGTGTGCGCACCGCCGAGGCGGCGCACCGCATGGCCGAACAGCTGGGGATCGAGCTGCCGCTGATGCAGTGCGTGCATCGGGTGCTCAACGGCGAGATGTCGATCGAGTCGGCGCTGGCGGCGCTGCTGTCGCGGCCGGAGCGTGTGGAGTAGGCGTTGGCGGACGATAGCGATCTGTTTGTCGAGATGATGCGCGGCAAGGTGCAGCGGCTGCAGGTTGAGGCGAAGCGTGCGCCGCGCCGTGAAGCGCCGCGACCGCAACAGGTTGTTACGCAGCGCGCGGTGCGGCCGGCTGTGGTGGCATCCGCTCCGGCTGAACCGCTACAGGCCACTGATGATCCGTGGACGTGGCGCGCCAATGGCATTTCGCGCGAGCGCCTGAAACGCTTGGCTGCCGGCCGGCCGGCAGTGGCTGCGACGTTCGATCTGCATGGCATGACCCGCGATGAGGCGTTGGCGCATCTGGAGCAGCGCTTTGCCGATGCGATTGCGGCGCAGATGCGGGTGGTCTGCCTGATTCATGGGCGGGGACTACATTCACAGGGGCGGCCGGTGCTCAAGCAGGCGGTCTATCACTGGCTCAAAGCGGGCAGCTTTGCTGGCTCGGTGTTGGCCATCATTCCGCAACCCGGCAGTGGCGGTGGCGCATGTTTGGTGCTGCTGCGCGCAGCAGAAAAAATGGGGTAACTGTCCAGCTCATCCCACGGTTTGCCCGCTAGCTGCGTTGAACATGCTCATGTGCAGCAGCACACTGCGCGTGTTCGCCTTGCTATCGAACAAACCATGGGCGACCTGAACAGTTCCGGCATGGGGCTGAAGGTTACAAGCTGCGGTTACAAACTGGGCAAACAAAAAAGGGAGCCCACAACAGGCTCCCTTGGTAAAGGATTGAGATCGAACAATCAGAAACGGCGCTCGCGGATACGTGCCGCCTTGCCGCGCAGCTCGCGCAGATAGTAGAGCTTGGCACGACGTACACGGCCGTGACGCACCACCTTGATGCTCTCCAGCATCGGTGAGTGCAGCGGGAAAACGCGCTCCACACCGACATTGTTGGAGATCTTGCGCACCGTGAAGCTGCTGGAGATACCTTTGTTGTGACGGGCAATGACCACGCCCTCAAACGCCTGCAGACGCTCGGTCTTCACAACGCCCTTCTTGGTGTCCTTATAGTCGATAATACGAACATTCACGCGAACAGTGTCGCCCTCGCGGAACGATGGGATATCATCACGCAACTGATCTTTGGTTACATCATCCAGTGCACGCATTTTTGCCTCCAAAACTAGCAGCCAGCCCGAAAAATTATGTTTGCCGCAATCGATCCAGATAGATCGCCAGTGCAGCCCTGACTGAAAGGTGGCGCACCTTACCGACACCTTCGATGGATGACAACCATCCATTTGCGTTTGGCAGCTGACGCTCATCCAACCCCCAGCCGGTTCCGAGCACAATCAGATGTTTGCCGGGCATAGCGGCCAGTGCTGCCGGAGCGACCTGTCGCGATGCCGGCGCGGCTGCCGAGGTGTACCAGAGCTGATAATCGGCATCATCCAGCACTGTCTGCAGCGAATCGACACAGCGAACGGAGGCCAGTACCCGTTTACGATCGGGATTACGCACGCCGCCGGCGCCGTGCAGATAGTGGTCGCACATCTCCGTCACCACGGCGCGCATCCCCGCCGCCGGATGCACCAGATAGAGCGGCGCCACATCATAAAAGGCGCAGCTACGCGCCAGATCGTGCACATCGATCGAGGTGATCGCCGTGGTGGTCGTCTCCCCCTGCCGGTTGAGCACCGGATAGTGCAGCAGCGCCACCGCGATCTGACTCTCTTCGTTCATCCCCATCTCCTGT
>JALUXN010000066.1 GCA_027018975.1 Mariprofundaceae bacterium
CCTTTGATCGCGCCGGCTTCGATTGTATTGATCTGCATATGTCCGATCTCATTGCCGGCCGCACCGACTTGGCCGATGTGCAGGGATTGGTCGCCTGCGGCGGCTTCTCGTTCGGTGATGTGCTGGGTGCGGGGCGCGGTTGGGCCAATTCGGTGCGCTTCAATGCACGCGCTCGCGAAGCGTTCGACGCATTTTTCCAGCGCGACGATGTCTTTGCGCTGGGCGTCTGCAACGGCTGCCAGATGATGAGCCAGCTCAAATCGATCATCCCCGGCGCCGATCACTGGCCACGCTTTGCGCGCAACCGCTCTGAACAGTTCGAGGCGCGGCTGCTGCAGGTGGAAGTACTCGACTCCCCATCGATTCTGCTGAACGGCATGGCCGGCTCAAAGCTGCCGCTGGTGGTGGCGCATGGCGAAGGGCGGGCGGTGTTTGAACAGTCGGCGGATCAGGCGGCAGTACACGCTACCCTGCGCTATCTCGGCCCGGATGGCGCAGCGGCGACCACCTACCCCCACAATCCGAATGGCTCGCCCGATGGCCTGACCGGCTTCACCACCGCCGATGGCCGTTTCACCATCATGATGCCGCATCCGGAACGCCTTTTCCGCAGCAGCCAATATGCATGGCACCCCGACGATTGGGGCGAAGATGGCCCGTGGCTGCGCATGTTCCGCAACGCTAGGGCGTGGTTGAAATAGCGTGGTTGAGATTGGCGCAATGCCAACCGAGGCACGGTGGCTAAAATAGAGGCGCGCGGCGCGGATCAGCCCACGATTCTCGTGGTGGATGACCTGCCGGAGAACATCGATGTCATCCGAGCCGTCCTCGAAAGCCGTTACCGGATTCGGGTCGCGCTGAACGGAAAAAAGGCGCTGCAGATTGCCGCTAGCACGCCTCAGCCCGATTTGATCTTGCTCGATGTGATGATGCCGGTGATGGATGGCTACACCGTCTGTCGCAAGCTGAAAGCGCGTCAGCAAACCGCCTCCATCCCGGTCATTTTTGTCTCGGCAATGCAGGAGATCGATGATGAGCTGCAGGGTTTTGCCGCCGGCGGCGTGGACTACATCACCAAGCCGATCACGCCGGCGATCCTGCTCTCGCGCGTGCAGACCCATCTCCAGCTGCGCGCCGCCTATCACTTCATCCGCGAAACCTTCGGCCGCTATCTCTCTGAAGAGGTGGTCGATACGATTGTCGATTCCCCGTGCGGCCTAGCTATGGGGGGCGAGAAGCGGGCGTTGACGGTGATGATGGCTGACTTGCGCGGTTTCACCGAAATTGCGGAGATGCTGCCGGCGGAATCGGTGGTGCGTATGCTGAATCTCTATCTGGGGCGCATGACCGAGGTGATTCAGGCGTATCATGGCACCATCGATGAGTTTCTCGGTGACGGCATCCTCACCTTTTTCGGTGCCCCGCTGCAGCGGCCGGACGACGCGCTGCGTGCCGTGCAGTGTGCCGTGGCGATGCAACAAGCGATGGTTGAGGTGAATGCGCAGTTTCAGGCCGAGGGCTTGCCGCGTGTGCAGATGGGGATCGGGCTGCACAGCGGTCAGGCGATTGTCGGCAACATCGGCTCCAGCAAACGAGCAAAATATGGTGCCGTCGGCGCGGTGATCAATACCGCCTCGCGCATCGAATCCTACACCATCGGCGGACAGGTGCTGATCTCTGAAACAATTCGCCAGACCTGCGGCGATGCGTTGGAGTTGGAGGCGCCTGTGGAGGTGTGGCCGAAAGGGTTGCATGCCCCACTCTGCATCTATGCGGTGCAGTCAGTCTCATCGCTGCAGCTACCGAGCGTTGCCCGTTACCATTGGCGAGCGTTGACTGTGCCATGTGAGCTGGAGATCACCCTGCTGCACGGCAAACATCTCGGCCACGCCCACCCCGCTCGCCTGCTGCGCTGGGCGGAGCAGGGCGATAGCGGCGCGATCGAACTCTCCGCAAGCCGCACCTTTCGCCTCTTCAGTGACATCAAAGTGCGCATTCAGCAGCCCGATTCCGAGCAGCCGTCACACGCCTTCTACGCCAAGATCATCCCCCCTGATCACACCCTCATGGACGCCGGACAGCCTCAAGCAGACAACCACCTCTTTGCCCAGATCACCTCTCCCCGTGGCAGTTGGTTCGATCTATTGCAGCAGTTGGCGTAGGCTGAACAAGGGGCAGATCGCCGGACAGATAGGACTTCATCGCATTTGCCCGACGCCCTTGCTCGACTATCTCTTTTTTGCGTTACTTGTTTCATTCTGCGAAGAGTTCAAACCCCCAGCCAACGAAAGAATCGCAATGATGCTCAATTCGACAGCTCACTCGCCAGCAATTCGCTCTGCTCCAGAACCCTGTCCGCTTCCAGCTTGGCTAAATCCGGCGGATAGCCGTAACGCATCAGCACCTTTTTCACCAGTAGGCGCAGCTTGGCTTTCACATCATCGCGCCGATTCCAGTCCACCGTGGTATTCTTGCGGATGATTTCCACAATCCGGTGAATCAGCTCCTTCATTTTGTGGTCTTCCAGAAATGCGGTGGACTCGTTCTGGGCAAGAATCGAATAGAAGGCGTACTCTTCAGGCGTCAAACCCAGCTCATCCGCCTTGCTGTCTTCCAGCTTCATATCCTTGGCGATTTCAGACAGCTCCTGAATCACCTGCGCTGTATCAATCTGATTGTTGTGGTAACGTTTAATCACGTTTGAAAGCATTTCAGAGAACTTTTTACCCTGCATCATGTTCTTCCGCTTTCGCAACCTTACCTCTTCATTCAGCAACTTGCGAAGCAACTCAAAGGCAAGGTTCTTGTGCTCCATATTCTTCACTTCAAGCAGAAACTCTTCGGACAGAATATCCAGCGAAGGGGCAGCCACCCCCGCCGCCTCAAATATATCCACCACACCATCACTGCTTAGCGCATCATCCACTATCTGCTTGATGGCAGAGTTCACCTGCGCATCGGTTTTTCCGCCCCCCAATCCACCAGACTGGGTGAACTTGTTGATTCTGGATTTAATCGCCTGAAAGAAAGCCACATCATCCTTGATGGTTTCGGACTCATAGCTTGGTACGGCCATGACATACAATTTCGAAAGTGCCGTGATTTCTGCCAGAAAACGGTCTTTGAGCTTCTCATCGGAGAGAATGAAATTCTGCGCCGCAAGCAGTATCTTCAGCTTCTCGCTTGTCTCGGCTGTGAAATACGCCTGATAGTCAAAGCCGTGGAACATCTGCTGCACCACTTCAAACTTGGCCATCATACCGGCAATCACTTCAGCAATATCCGGCGCAACATCGCCGGTTCCACCACTCTCCACATAGATCTGCATGGCTTTGCGCAAGTCCTGCCCGATGCCGATATAATCGACAATCAAACCGCTGGGCTTATCCTTGTAGACCCGATTCACCCGTGCGATTGCCTGCATCAGGGCCGCCCCCTGCATCTTCTTGTCGATATAGAGCGTATGCAACGGCGGCGCATCAAAGCCGGTCAACCACATCGACTGCACAATCACCAGCT
>JALUXN010000067.1 GCA_027018975.1 Mariprofundaceae bacterium
TGCCCCGGATAAACCTGTGTGGTATCCGGCAGGGCATACAGTTTGCCGACAATGCTATCGTAAAGCTTACCCGCATCGCCCTGCTGAAAATCGGTTCGCCCGCAGCCGCGAACGAATAGCGCATCGCCAGTAAACACCCGGTCCCCGCAGACAAACGAGAGACAGCTATCGGTATGCCCCGGAGTTTCCAACACATCGATCCGGTGCGCGCCGAAAGCGAACTGATCACCCTCTTTCAGCTGCAGATCAGCACAATCCACCCCGCCCTGTGCCGATACGCCGACCTTGCATCCAGTGCGTTCGCGCAACGCACCGCTGGCGGTCACATGATCCGCATGGACATGCGTGTCGAACACATATTTCAGCGTCAAACCCAGTTCATTGAGCAGCGCCACATCGCGCTCCAACTGCTCCAGTACCGCATCAATCAGCACCGCCTCCCCACGCTGCGCATCCGCGAGCAGATAGGTGTAAGTCCATGTATCGTAGTCAAAGAGTTGTCGGAAAATCATTTCGGCCTGCCCCCCATATCGATCACTTTGCCCTGCGACAGCGATGTGAGATAAGCAATCATCGCACGCATCTCGGCGCTGTCATAAGCTGGCGGCTGCCCCTGCAATCCGCCGGCGACACAGCGCCGCACCTGATCTTCCAGCGTCACCAAATGCCCCACTCTGGGGTTAAAACGCGGAAAATAGCTCGCCGCCCCGGCGATGGATGGCTTCCGCACGCCATTGGGCAGCACTGTCGGCCCCCGACCGCCCGCATGATGGCAACTCTCACATGTCCGCCCCGAGCCTTGGAATGTGTGCGTGGTAAACAACTGATGACCCCGCGCCACCGCATCTGCCAACGGGTCTGTACCCGCCCCATGTGCAGCGCCAGCTCCAAACAGACCGAAGACCAAGCACATGAGCATCGTGTAACACCGCTGGTGGATAGATTTGCTATCAACATTTTTGTGCCACTCACGCTTTGCCATGGCAGTCACCAATTCAGATATTCGTTTCATCATTCCCCCAAACACACTCTTTTTTGTGAACCGGCCGTGCTCATATAGTAGCGATACATATCTTCTTTATCTAAACGAAAGCCCAAATCATCATATAACTTTTTTGCAGGATTGACCTTCAAAAGAACCAACTCCACAGGCATATCGTCTCCGTTCGCCGCTTCGATAACTTGAGAGATCACACTTCGCCCGATACCCTGACCCTGAAACGACTCCAATATATGAATGCCATCAATGATCACCCGATTGGCAAGCTTGCGGATCGTAATGCGACCGACATCCTCTCCGTTACACTGAATAATCTGAGTCGCTGACTGTTGAAAACTATTGATCAGATAGTAATGCTCCCTATCCGCTACCTCTTGCCAAGTTGCCTCTACATACTTTTTCATCACGCTTCGCGTGAGCCTGTTTACAAAATCCCGATCGGAATCGGATGATTTTCTGAATGTGATTTCAAGCAAACGTGTCACGCCAAACCCGGCAACAACGCTTTAACCCCATCAGCAATAAACTGCACACCAATCGCAGCCAATATCAGTCCCATAATACGGGTGGCGATATTGAGTCCGATAATGCCCAGCTTGTCACGCATCTTCTCGGCAATCAACAACACCAGCCAAATAATCACCGCAACCGCAAGAATCGCCAGCGCCAACAGTACCTCGCCGCCCCATGTGCTTATTTTGTGCGCATCGAGAATGACCAGACTTATCGCCCCGGGGCCAGCCATCAGCGGAATCGCCAGCGGTACAACAGAAATATCCTCTTTGGTTTCAAGAGCATCCGCCTCATTCGGGCAGTGCTTCACATGGCTCTGTTGACCATGCAGCATCGAAATGCCCATCAGCAGAATCAGCAGCCCACCACCAACACGAAATGCCTCAATGGTAATCCCGAAGAATCTGAGCAACGCCTCACCGGTCCATGCGGAAACCAGCAGAATCAACGCCACCGACACCGCAGCCCGATTGATGGTGCGCATATCGGCATCGGGGTCACTCTTATCCGACATCGATAGAAACACAGGCAGCGCGCCGAGCGGATTGACAATGGCAATCAACCCGACCAGCAGCAGCATGAACGATACATCCTGCACTATTTCACCACCTTGAGCAGATCCACCCGCATCGGCATCAGAAAGTGTGCGCCATCTTCACCCATTGCCCTGTGAAAATCGCGCCGCACCGACGCATAAACCGCCGAAGATAGCTGATGTTGCGAATGGGTAGCACCGATCACCTTTGCTTCAAAGGCCGCAAAATCGGCAAAGTGCATCGGGCTGAGAAAAAAGCGCTCCGTCACCAGCGTAAAACGGCCATCCTCCACCGCACGCTTCACGGTGGCAAAGGCTGCCTTGCGCACCGCTTCTTCATCATGAAACTGCCGCAGGATATCATTGAAATCCCCGGCAAAGATCGGCTCGGAAATGTAGGCATGACCGCCCGGCCTGAGCACCCGCCGAATCTCATCCATCGCCCTGTCCAGTTGCGCCAGCGGCACATGATGCAGCGATTTGAACATCAACACGATATCAACGCTGTCATCCTCCGCCGGTATCGCTTCCGCACCACCGGCCACAAAACGGACATTCGGCAAGTCGGTGATCTGAAGGTTTTTGGCGTGCTGAATCTCATCCACCTCCATCGCCGTCACCCGGCAACCAGTCCCGCTGGTAGCGATCTGGCGCGTCAGATCCGCCGCGCCGCAGCCCAGCTCCAGAATATCGGCGCCATCAAGGCGCAACAGATCATTCCAAACCTCGCTTTCGGCACATACCCTATCGATATGTTCATTCATCAACTGCATGTTCACGATGGCTTTTGCTCTCCTCTTCTGCGACGCAGCGATTCAATCGAATAAAACAGCACCGGAACGGCCAACAACGTCAGGAACGTACCGACAATCAAACCACCAATAGCCACAAAAGCAAGCGGCGACATGCGTTCGAGGCCAACCGCTGATTCCATCGCAATGGGAATCATACCAACTGCTGAAGCTGTTGCAGTCATCAGAATCGGTCGTGTACGTTTGGACACGGAATCCAGCACAGCCTGTCGCAAGGGCGCACCTTCACGCAGCGCCTGCTTGGCAAAATCGACCAGTAAGATGCCATTATTGACGATAATGCCCATCAACAGAATCAATCCCATTTGTGCAGGCATCGATAAAAACTTGCCTCCTAGGATCAGTCCGAAAGCCGCGCCAATCAGTGCCAGCGGCAGACAGGCCATGATGGCGACCGGATCGAAAAATGATCGGAAGGTCACGATTAGCATCAGGTAGAGCAAAATCAACCCAAGCGCGAAGGATTTTAGCAGTCGTCCGCCTGATTCTGCCATCTGCTTATATGAACCTTCATAGTGAACCGTGTAGCCGTGCGGCAGCGACAGACCCGCAAGTGCTTTTGACACCTCGCCATGCAGGGCGCTGACCGCAACATTCTGTCGCCATGCCAGTACATCAATCGTGGGTTGCAAATACTGATGTGTCTGCGCCGTCGGTG
>JALUXN010000068.1 GCA_027018975.1 Mariprofundaceae bacterium
CCTAGAACAGCTCCCCCGTTGCACCACCGATGAGCAGCGGAAAATGCTGCTACCACATCGCTTCGATACGGAACTGCTCAAGAAAAATTAGCCGGCGACGCGTACCCCCTGTTGGTTTGACGCTTACAGTGCAAAACTGCTTAAGTAGAATTAATCGCTGGTGTAGTTGGCTAAGACATTGATTGTATCGTTAAACCATACATCAACTGCGCTTTGAATATGTTCAACTTGCTTTGCATTCAACTCTTGAGCAAAGGAGTCAATCACTTCGTGAGTATCCTTTTCAAATTGATCGCGATTGGCGAGCTCAACACCTTCATTGATTGCAACATCAACACCACGGAGTACGCAGAGTTTCATAGAGTCAAGTCTCGATATACCCCGTCATTACTCTGTGCCCTTTGTGATGAAAACTTCTCTTCCATTTTCACATTCCACACCACTCTCACCTCCTCGTCATCCGTGCAGGCGGCAATCCATCCACGCGCCGATTGTTCGTTGACCGTGGGCAGGGGGCTTATAGAGTGCCCTCGCACTTGTGGATGGGAAATCGTTGCAGGTGCAATCCCCCGCTGGAGTTTTCTGTGATCAAACAATACCTGCTCTCTCCCGGCCCGACGATGGTGCCCGAACGTGTCCTGCTGCGCATGGCGCATCCGATGATCCACCACCGCACACCGCAGTTCTCCGCCATTTTTGCCGAAACCAAGCAGATGCTGGAAGCGCTCTATCAGACCGATAACGATGCGCTGATGCTGGCCAGCTCCGGTACAGGCGCGATGGAGGCGGCGGTGACCAATCTCTGCGCGCCGGGCGATACGCTGATTTTCGTCAATGGCGGCAAGTTCGGCGAGCGCTGGGGCAAGATTGCTGCCCGTCACGGCATCAACGCGGTGGAGATCAAGGTCGCGTGGGGCGATGCGGTCGCCATCGATGATGTGCAGGCGGCGCTAAACGCCCACCCAGATGCCAAGGGCGTGTTTGTGCAAGCCTCCGAGACCTCCACCACCACCGAACACCCGATCCGCGAGATCGCCGCTTTGACGGCCAAGATCGATGGCTGTGTGACGGTGGTCGATGCGATTACGGCGCTGGGTGTGATCGATATGCCGATGGATGCGTGGGGGTTGGATGTGGTCATCTCCGGCTCGCAGAAGGCGCTGATGCTGCCGCCGGGGCTGGCGACCATCGCCCTCTCCGAGAAGGCGTGGGAGCTGATCGCTGCCACTAAAGGATGTCACGGTTTCTATTTCGATCTCGCCGCCGAACGCAAGAATCAGCGCAAAGGCAAAGACACCACCGCTTGGACACCGGCGGCAGCGCTGATTATCGGCCTCAATGAGGTGTTGAAGATGATCGAGGAGGAGGGATTGCAGAATCTCTTCACCCGCCACCAAACGCTGGCTGAAGCGACCCGCGCCGGCGTCACTGCGCTTGATATGCGGCTGGTCTCCAATGCACCGGCCGCCTCGACCACCGGCGCCTTTGTGCCCGATGGCGTCGATGGCGCAGCGTTCATCAAATATCTGCGCGACAGCATGGGGGTCACCTTCGCTGGCGGACAGGATCACCTGACCGGTAAAATCCTGCGCATCGCTCACCTCGGCTACTACGATGCGTTCGATGTGACGATCGCCATGAGTGCCATCGAGATGGCGCTGGAGCGCTTCGGTTATCCGGTTGCCATGGGTGCCGGCGTGGCGGCGGCGCAACGGGTATTGGTCAATCGCGTGCCTAGGGCGGTGCTCTGATGGCGGCACACAAACCGATTATCGGTCTGAACGATGCCTTCGGCGCGCAGGCGAAGGGGTTGCGCAAGTTGCAGCGCGACCTGTTGGCGCTATTTGAAGCGACCGGCTACGAAGAGGTGATTCCGCCGATCCTGGAGCGCCCCGATTCGCTGCAGACCGGCGCGGGGCGTTTTCTCGCTGATCAAACCGTAATCTTCTCCGATCCGGCCGGTGCGGGTGCGCTGGC
The DNA here is from genome assembly GCA_027018975.1 of Mariprofundaceae bacterium. GTDB lineage: Bacteria > Pseudomonadota > Zetaproteobacteria > Mariprofundales > Mariprofundaceae > Mariprofundus. The sequence goes on from JALUXN010000068.1 coordinate 1,978, forward strand.
GATTCGCTCGGATATGACACCGCAGATCGCTCGCATCGCGGCGACACGCCTCCAGCACGAGACACAGTTGCGGCTCTGCTACTCCGGCACGGTGATGTTGGCGCGTCCCGATCTGCGCGGCGGTTCGCGGCAGCAGTGGCAGACCGGCGTGGAGTGTTTGGGCGTGCCCGGTCATGCCGGCGACATGGAGGTGATGCATCTGGCCGCGCGCACGCTGCTCACAGCCAGGCTGCGCCAGCCGGTGTTGCAGGTGGGGCATATCGGTATTCTGGAGTCTTTGGTTGCAGATAGCACCCTGCCGCTGGAGCACTGGACAGCGCTCATTTCACGTCGTTCACCGGATGACTTGGCGGCGTTGATTGCGCAGGAGCCGATTCCCGAAGCCGCTGCAGTGGCGTTGCAGGAGATGGTCGCCGGTGTCGCCGATGCCACATGGCTGCGGCGAAATATGGGGCAGATCAATGCCGGTTTCGATGAAGATGCAGGCGCACTGCTCGAACTGATCAGCGAGCTGGGTGACCAGCTGGCCGGGCAGGTGACGGTGCAGATCGACGCGGCGACCATGCCGCGCTTCCTCTATCACAGCGGCATTCTATTCGCCGGTTTTGCGGAGGGTGTCGCGCACGCCGTGCTGCATGGCGGCCGTTACGATGCGATGATGGCCGCGCACGGTCGCGACATGGCGGCGACCGGCTTCTCCTGTGATCTGTGGACACTACTTAATGCCGCATGACGGCTGTTTCGGTAAAGGATTGATAAGATGACAAATATAGTTGCGATTGGTATTCAGTGGGGCGATGAGGGCAAGGGGAAGATTGTCGATCTGCTGGCGCCGGAGATGGATGTGGTGGCGCGTTTTCAGGGCGGCCCCAATGCTGGCCACACGCTGGTGATCGGCGATCAGAAGACGGTGCTCAACCATATCCCGTCCGGCATTCTGCATGATCAGACTCACTGCCTGATCGGCAACGGCACGGTGGTCGATCCATTCCGCTTGGTGGAGGAGATGGATATGTTGATCGCCGCCGGCATTCCGGTGGTCGAGCGCCTGCATATCTCCGACCGCTGCCAGCTGATTCTCCCCTACCACCGCGATCTCGATGCGGCGCGCGAAGCGGCCAAGGGCAAGGCGAAGATCGGCACGACAGGCAAGGGGATCGGCCCCTGCTATGAGGATAAAACAGCGCGGCGCGGCATTCGCCTGATCGACCTCGCCGCCGATGGACTGGATGCGCGCATCGACAGCAATCTCGACTATGTCAACTTCATGCTCACCCAATATCTCGGCGCTGAACCGGTGGATCGGGCGGCAGTTGATGAAGCGCTGGCGCTGGCCAAGGCGCGGCTGTTGCCGTTGGCGGCGGATGTACCGCTGATGCTGCAGCGCCATATTCAGGCAGGAGATAGCGTGCTCTATGAGGGAGCGCAGGGTTCGATGCTCGATGTCGATCACGGCACTTATCCCTTTGTCACCTCCTCGAACACGGTGGCTGGTGCGGCACTGGCTGGGCTCGGTGTCGGCCCCGGTCAGGTTGATGAA
>JALUXN010000069.1 GCA_027018975.1 Mariprofundaceae bacterium
AGCGTACAAGCCTTGATGTCGGATTTAATCGCGCCGACCTGAAGCATGAGATTTTTTATAATCCGCTGCTGTTTGCCAATGCCAATTATACGGACCCGACACGGCATGATGTCCTGATGCTGCAGGGGCGCTGGCGTATCACGGAGATGGCGGATGTATCGGCCAGTTATACCTATACCAGGGCCATTTTTCGAGGCGGTGCGTTTGACGGCAAGGATGTGCCGGCAGTGCCACGGCATGCCTTTGGAGGTCGTGTCAATTCGGACTGGGGCAATGGTCTTACCACAGCACTGGATGCCAACTACATCGGAGCATCCTATCTAATCAGCGATCAGGGCAATGTGCGCCCGAAACTTGCTGCTTATTTCCTACTTAATGCCACAGTGAATTATCAATGGCATGGCATGAAGTTTTTTCTGCGTGGCGAAAACCTGACCAACACCAAATACAGTAGCTATGGCATAAAAGGGTTTACCGGTGATGCATTTTATCCTTCACCGACTATCTCTGTGCGTGGTGGGATAAGCTATTCATTCTGATCGATGGCATCTGTTGCCGTGGGTAGCTATTAGCTTGGCCACCCACGGCATGCTGCTGCACATATTTTACAGCGACCTCAATGATATCCCTTTACCTCCCTCTTCTACAGGACAGGTATTGATCGTTGCCATGCAAAACGATATTCGCGCACATAGCATTCCTCGGCCGGCCTCTAGCTCTGCACCGCAATCGAAACAACTCAAAAAAAACATTGATAAACATCGTCGCACCGCAGTTGCACCACATGCGCTGTACAAACAGCAAAGCCACGCCGTGACTCCATCCAAGTCATCGCAACAGCTACCCTCAACAACAGCCCCCAAAACATGGCGCAACACTACGACACAAAGCGTGGCTGACCACGACGCTAAGCAGACTGCGACCACAGTTCAGGTGACAAACCGTGAACAACGATTGTTGCGCCTACGCCGCTATCTTGAACATTTCAAGTATTATCCGGCAAGTGCACGCCGGCGTGGCATTGAAGGAGAGGTAGAAGTGGCGTTTGACCTAGACGCCCGAGGAATGGCAAATCGTTTGCGACTATTATCCCGTTCCGGCTACCGCATTCTGGATCGTGCGGCTCTGGAAACCGTACGGCGCGCCAGCCCTTTTCCGATCCACAGCGGCCATTATCGTTTTCAACTGGTGTTCAAGCAGTCATGAGAGCATGGCTTCTGGGCATATTGATGCTAACATCCACCACTCCTGTACAGGCAGCGGATCGTATCCTCGCCCTATCTCCGCACGCCTGCGAAATGCTCTATGCCATCGGCGCAGCCGCACAGATTGCCGGTGCCGTCTCCTATTGCGATTATCCGGCAGCTGCAAAGCAACTCCCCCGCATCGGCAGTTACCAAGGCGTCAATGTCGAGGCTGCACTGCGTTTGCAGCCCGATGCGGCGGTGGTACTGAACCGCCATGTGAAGGGCGTGGAACAGCTGTCGAACATGGGGGTCACCATCATTGTCTCCGATCCGCATAACATGGAAGAGGTGTTCCGCGACATCGATAGACTCGGCCGACTGACCGGCCACGCGAAACAGGCGCAGCAGTTGGTGGCCGCACAACGCAAACGACTGCAGCAGGTACGCCGGCAGGCAGCCAAGCAACATGTGCGGGTCTTTTACGAGCTCTGGCCAGATCCACTGCTCACTGCCGGCGGTTTAAGTTTTATCAATGCGCTAATCACAGAAGCTGGCGGCAACAATGTCTTCGCTGCCATCCCAATGGATACACCACATGTGAATGTGGAGTCGGTTATCCGTGCAAAACCACAGGTGATTATCATTCCACTGGAAAAACGTAAGATGGTCGAACGGCGGAGGTTCTGGCGGCGCTGGCTGCATAAAGATTCCGTCACATTCGCCGCCATCAACCCCGATATCCTGCATAGACCCGGCCCGCGCCTGATCGATGGAGTGGAGCAGCTGCAACGCATCTTCACTGCGGCAGCCGACCGCAAATAGCGCGCACCGTGTACCGCCTCGCCCTGACCCTCGCTCTCCTTGCTGTCACGCTCTATCTTGGGCTGGCAGCCGGTGAGCAGTGGCTCAATCCACTGCACAGCAGTGGGCAAGATAGCGTCATCCTCTGGCAATTGCGCCTGCCGCGCCTGCTCACTGCCTTCGCAGTTGGCGGCATGCTGGCACTCGCCGGCGCCTGGTTTCAGGTGTTGCTGGGCAATCCGCTGGCCGAACCTTATGTGCTCGGCGTAGCCGGTAGCGCATCGGTGGGCGCTGTCGCCGCCCTTATGTGGATTCCCGATGCCACTTGGGCGATGTCGCTCGGCGCCTTTGTCGGCGCATGGATCGGCATTATTGCGGTAATGTTTTTTGCCCGGCTCGGCGCCAACCGCATGCTGCTGGCCGGCGTGGTGCTGGCCGCATTCTGGGCAGCGCTGCTGGCACTACTGCTGGCACTGCTGCCGGAGCAGGGTCTGTTCCGCGCCTTTTCGTGGATGATGGGTGATCTCTCGGCATCCAACCTGCCCATTCCACTGCTACTGATCGCGTGGATAATTGCGCTTGCTTGTGGTCTGCTGCTGGCACGCACACTCGACATCCTGCTACTCGGTGAACGCCATGCAGAAGCGCTCGGCGTCGATGTCGTGCGACTGCGCCGTCAGCTGCTGCTGCTCGCCTCTGCTGTAACCGCACTGGCCGTGACTGCGGCCGGCACTATCGGTTTTGTCGGCCTTGTGATCCCCCACCTGATGCGGCTGCTGTTCGGTTCTCTACACCGTGCTGTGCTGCCCGCCTCAGCCATTGGCGGCGGTGCGCTGTTGGTGCTGGCCGACACCGCCGCCCGCACAGTCATCGCTCCAGCGGAATTGCCGGTCGGCATCCTCACCGCCGTGCTCGGTGTGCCGGTATTTCTCTATCTACTGTTGAGGCGCGCACCATGAAGCCATTGGTCGAACTCGAAGATGTCAGCGTAATGCGTGCCGGAAAAGCGCTGTTCAACCACTTCAACTATTGCATCCACGCCGGCGAAATCACAGTGGTGCTCGGACCCAATGGTGCAGGAAAATCGAGTCTGCTGCTGGCCATCGCCGGACTCATTCCATCAAGCGGCACGATCTGTATTCACGACAAACCATTGAAGCACTACGACAAACAAGCCCTAGCACAAGAGATCGCTTGGCATGGTTCACTGCCTCCCGCCGAATTCGGCCTCACAGTACGCCAACGCCTGCAACTGGTGCAGTCTGCCAACCGCACCATCGATGCCATCACCACTGTCTTCGATATCGCTCCTCTGCTAGACCGCGATCTTGGCGAACTCTCCAGCGGTGAACGACAGCGGGTCGAACTATCCGCTTTGATGCTGCGGGATGCCCCCGTTTATCTGCTCGATGAGCCGACAACCCACCTCGACTTCAAACACCAAGTCGCCGCCATCCGCATGCTGCAGCAGCAAGCCACCGACGGACGCGGCATCGTGGTGGTGCTGCATGACCTGCAACA
>JALUXN010000070.1 GCA_027018975.1 Mariprofundaceae bacterium
AGCCGAAGCGCAGCTGGTTGCTGAGAATATCGCCTTCCAGCTGGAGCGTCGTGTCGCTTTCCGTCGCGCCATGAAGCGTTCCGTTCAGAGTGCACTGCGCATGGGTGCCAAGGGCGTGCGGATCAATTGTGCCGGCCGTCTGGGTGGTGCTGAGATTGCCCGTACCGAGTGGTATCGCGAAGGTCGTGTGCCGCTGCACACCCTGCGTGCCGATGTTGATTACGGCTTTGCCGAGGCGAGCACAACCTATGGTATCATCGGCGTAAAAGTGTGGGTATTCAATGGGTTGAAGCTGGGCGATACCCAAGAGACAAACGCGTAAGTTGTTGAAGAGGATTAGTCACCATGTTGCAACCTAAGAAAATTCGCTGGCGCAAGCATCACAAAGAGCTGCAGCGCATCCGCGGCAAGAGTCCGCGCGGGGCAAGTTTGAACTTCGGCCAGTTCGGCCTGAAGGCGATGGAGCCGGGTCGTATCACCGCACGCCAGATCGAGGCGGCGCGTATCACCATGACCCGTCACATCAAACGTCAGGGTCGTATCTGGATTCGCATCTTCCCGGATCTGCCGGTCTCCAAGAAGCCTGCAGAAGTACGTATGGGTAAAGGTAAAGGTTCACCGGAGTACTGGGTGGCAGCGGTGCGTGCCGGCCGTATCCTCTATGAGATGGAGGGTGTGGACGAAGATCTGGCGCGCAGCGCGCTGGAGCTGGCTGCAGCGAAATTGCCGATTCGCACCAAATTTGTCGTGCGTGGAGTTGGACGATGAGTGATAGTAAAAATGCAAAAGCACTGCGCGAGATGAGCGCAGCTGATTTGACCGAACGTATGAATGAGCTGGCTGCCGAGCATATGAAGCTCCGCTTTCAGAAGGCGACCATGCAGTTGAGCAACACGGCTCGCGTGGGTCAGGTGCGTCGTGAAATTGCACGCATCAAAACAGTTCTGGCTGAACGCGGCTAAGGAGTTAGAGAGATGTCCGAGGCAACAAGTAACAAGCGCACCCTCGAAGGGGTTGTGGTAAGTAATAAAGCTGAGCAGACCGTGATCGTGCAGGTGGAGCGTAAGTTTCTGCATCCGCGCTATCGCAAAACGGTTCGTTCGCACAAGAAATATATGGCACATGATGCTGAGAACACCTGCAATATCGGGGATACCGTTCGCATCGTCGAGTCTGCACCGATCTCCCGCCGCAAGCGCTGGGTGATGGAAACTGTGCTGACCCGTGCTGAGCAGCTGTAAAGGGGTTTTGCGATGATTCAGAATGAAACCGTACTGCAGGTTGCAGATAATTCCGGCGCCCGTCGCGTCAAGTGCATCAAGGTGCTCGGCGGCTCCAAGCGTCGTTATGCCCGTGTTGGCGATGTGATTGTGGTGGCTGTGAAAGAGGCGATGCCCAACGGTAAAGTGAAGAAGGGTGATGTGCAGCGCGCCGTGGTTGTGCGTACAGCCAAAGAGTTCCGTCGTTCCGATGGCTCATCCATCCGTTTTGATGAAAATGCAGCTGTTCTGCTGACCAAGCAGAATGAGCCGCTGGGCACACGTATTTTTGGCCCGGTGACGCGCGAACTGCGTAATAAGGGATACATGAAGATTGTCTCCCTAGCACCAGAAGTGCTGTAACGGGATAAGTGAGGCGTAAGAGATGACAACGACAGTCAAAAGCAGAATTCGCAAAAATGATGAGGTAATTGTCATTGCCGGTCGTGATCGTGGCGCGCGTGGCAAGGTGATTCGTGTCTCCAGAAACGATGGCACGGTACTGGTCAGCAAGGTGAATATGGTGAAACGCCACACCCGTCAGACCGAGCAGAGCTCCGGCGGCATCATTGAGAAAGAGGCTCCATTCGCGATTTCCAATGTGCAGTTTTTCTGCTCCAAGTGTAATACCGGTGTGCGTTTGGGTGTGAAAAACCTCGATGATGGCAGCAAAGTGCGCACATGCCGCAAATGCGGTGAAGTGCTGGATAGCTAGGAGATTCAACAATGGCTCGTTTGAAAGAGGATTATAAGAAGAGGGTTGCTCCGGCACTGCAGAAGGAGTTCGGTTACAAGAACCCGATGCAGATCCCGGCAATCACCAAGATTGTAGTGAACATGGGTGTCGGTGAAGCGGCGCAAAACGCCAAACTGATGGAGGGTGCGCTGACTGATATGACTGCGATTACCGGTCAGAAGCCGGTGGTGACTCGCGCTCGCAAATCGATCGCTAACTTCAAGCTGCGTGATGGTATGCCGGTTGGCTGCCGTGTCACACTGCGTGGCGACCGCATGTGGGAGTTTCTGGATCGCTTGGTCAATATCGCACTGCCGCGCATTCGTGACTTCAAGGGTGTATCGCCCAAGTCATTCGATGGTCGCGGCAACTACACACTCGGTGTGAAAGAGCAGATCATTTTTCCTGAAATTGAATATGACAAGGTGGATAAGGTGCGCGGTATGGATATCACTATCTGCACCTCTGCCAATACCAATGATGAAGGACGCGCACTGCTGAGAGAGTTCAGCATGCCGTTCCGTAAATAAGAGGGCTGTTACATGGCTTCGAAGAGAATGATTGTAAAATGCAATCGCAAACCAAAATTCAAAGTTCGCGCCTATACGCGTTGCCAGCTGTGCGGTCGTCCGCACTCGGTCTATCGCAAGCTGGGCATGTGCCGCATCTGCCTGCGCAAGCATGCATTGGCCGGGGAGATCCCGGGCATGGTCAAGTCGAGCTGGTGAGAGGTATAGAGATATGATGATGGATCGCATTGCCGACATGCTGACGCGTATTCGTAACGCACAGCAGGCAGGAATTGAGAAGGTTGAACTGCCCGCCAGTAATATTCTGCTCTCGATGGCAGAGCTGCTGAAGGAAGAGGGCTACATCGCGGCGGCCAAGGCTTACAACCACAAGGGTAAACGCTATATCCGCCTGACCCTGCGTTACGATGACGAGGGCAACGCGGTGATTCAGGAGATCAAGCGAGTCTCTCGCTCCGGTCGTCGCGTTTACGCCGGTGCTGATGAGTTGCCACGTGTGAAGTCCGGTTATGGCATTGCCATTATCAGCACCTCACAGGGTATTATGACAGATAAAAAAGCGCGCGCGGCCCACATCGGTGGCGAAGTGCTGTGCACGGTATTTTGAGGTAAGTTATGTCACGTATTGGTAAACAACCGATTACCCTGCCAGCCGGTGTCGAGGCGCGTATCGCCGATGATGCTGTGACGGTGAAGGGCTCCAAGGGTGAACTCACATCACCGCTGTTTCCGGGCATTACCGTTGAGCAGGAGGGTGCAAACCTGAATGTGCTCTGCAACGACCTAGAGACCAAGAAGACCAAATCGTTCTATGGACTGGCTCGCGCACTGTTGGCCAACAATGTCGAGGGTGTTTCCAAAGGCTTCGAGAAGAAATTGGAGCTGCGCGGCGTCGGTTATCGTGCGCAACTGCAGGGCAAGAAGCTCAACCTGTCACTCGGTTTTTCGCACCCAGTTGTCTATGAGCTGCCGGAAGGTGTCTCTGCGACAGTGGAGCAGAGCATTATCACGCTGACCAGTATCGACAAACAGCAGGTCGGTCAGGTGGCAGCAGAGATTCGCGCCTTCCGTCCGCCAGAGCCGTATAAGGGCAAGGGCGTGCGCTACGTAGGTGAACATATTGCCATGAAAGAAGGCAAGAAGGCTTAAGGTCGGGAGTAAGAGATGGCTGTTAAACGGTATGAAAATGATGGTGCTGTGCGTCGTGCGCGCAAGGTGCGTGCGCGTGTCAAGGCATCCGGGCGTCCCCGGTTGAGTATTTTTCGCTCCACCCGCCACGTCTATGCGCAGGTGATTGATGATGCCAAAGGTGAGACCTTGGCATACGCCTCCAGTCTCGATGAGAGCATCGATCAGGGCGGCAATAAATCCGGCGCAGAGGCTGTCGGTAAGTTGATTGCTGAGCGCGCGCTGGCGGCTGGCGTGAGTGAGGTGGCTTTCGATCGTGGTCGCTTTGCATATCACGGACGTGTACAGGCATTGGCTGAAGGCGCTCGCGCCGGCGGCCTGAAGTTCTAGGAGTTATATAGATGATCAATGCAGATGAGTTAGAACTGACCGAAAAACTGATCGGTATCAACCGCATCGCCAAAACCACTTCCGGTGGCCGCCGCATGAGCTTTTCGGCGCTGATGGTCGTCGGTGATGGTAATGGTCACGTCGGCTTCGGCCACGCCAAGGCGAAAGAGGTGCCTGAAGCGATTCGCAAAGCGTGCGATATTGCCAAAAAATCTCTGATTTATGTACCGCGCAAAGGGGACACCATTCACTATGAAGTGACCGGCGTTCAGGATGCCAGCCGGGTGATGCTCAAGCCGGCCTCTGAGGGTACTGGTGTGATCGCCAACTCAGCGGTGCGTGCGATTCTTGATGCAGTGGGCATCAAAGATGTGCTGACCAAGTCGCAGGGTTCACGCAATGAGATCAACACCGTGCGTGCCACATTCAACGGTCTGAAATCGTTGGAAAGCCCGGAGCAGATTGCTGCACGTCGCGGCAAATCGGCCTGATTGGGAGTAGATAATGGCTAACAAAGAGACCATCAAGATCCGTCAGATCAAGAGCGGCATCGGTTATTCCAAACGTCAGCGCGCTACGCTGGTCGGCCTTGGTTTGCGCCGCATGCATCAGGTTGTGGAGTTGGAAGATACCCCGTCAGTGCGTGGCATGGTGAATAAAGTCAGTCACCTCGTTCGTATCGAGTCTGGAGAGTAACGATGAAGTTGAATGCATTAACCCCCGACGCGGGCTCCCGCTCGGATCGCAAACGCAAAGGCGCAGGGCTGGGCACCGGCAACGGTAAGACCGGTGGTCGCGGCCATAAGGGTCAGAAATCCCGTTCCGGCGGCAAGGTGGCGCGCGGCTTCGAGGGCGGCCAGATGCCGCTGATTCGTCGTTTGCCCAAGCGTGGCTTTACGCCACTCAAGGATAACGACTATCAGGTTGTCAATATCGCAGCGCTGGAAAAATTTGATGATGGTACCACGGTGGATGCCGCGGCACTGTTTGAGGCCGGTCTGGTACGCAATGCAGTTGATCCGATCAAATTGCTTGGCAACGGTGATGTAGCTAAGAAGCTGACGATCGCCGTGACGGCTGCATCTGCATCTGCTGTCGCCAAGATTGAAGCTGCTGGTGGCGTAGTCAAACTGACGGCTAAGGCGTAATCGGTGCCAAATTCTGCGGGTGCATTGGGTGGCTTCGGTAATATCGGGAAGATTCCCGAGCTGAAGAGCCGGATTCTGTTCACACTCGGGATGCTGATTGTCTTCCGGGTGGGGGCGCATATTCCGGTGCCCGGTATCGATGCATCTGTATTGGCACAGTTTTTTTCGCAGGCCAAAGGGTCGCTGCTCGGCATGTTCGATATGTTCTCCGGTGGCGCGCTCTCCCGTCTGACGATTTTCGCCCTTGGCATCATGCCCTATATCTCCGCTTCGATTATTATTCAGCTGATGACGGTGGTCTCACCGAAGCTGGAGCAGCTGAAGAAAGAGGGTGAGTCCGGTCGTCGTAAAATCACTGAATATACCCGTTATGGCACAGTCTTGTTGGCGGTCTTTCAGGCGATCGGCATCTCGATCGGTTTGGAGTCCTTCTCGGTCGGTGGCCACTCTGTGGTGATCGAGCCGGGTCTGGCGTTCCGTGCCATGACGGTAGTGACACTGGTGGCGGGCACTGTGTTCTTGATGTGGGTCGGTGAGCAGATCACTGAGCGTGGTATTGGCAACGGGATCTCATTGATCATCTTCGCTGGTATTGCGGCGGGTCTGCCGAACGCCATTGGCGCCACACTGGAGCTGGCGCGCACGGGTGAGTATTCACCGTTTGTTGTCCTCTTTCTCTTTGCCATGACACTGGCGGTGACCGGTGCCGTGGTCTGGTTTGAGCGGGCGCAGCGTCGTATTCCGATTCAGTATGCCAAGCGTCAGGTGGGTAACCGCATGTATGGTGGTAAGTCCTCATTCTTGCCGCTGAAAATTAACACCGCCGGTGTGATTCCACCGATCTTTGCCTCTTCGTTGATTCTGCTGCCGGCCACCTTTGCGCAGTTTACCAAGGGTGTGGATGGTTTTGCATGGCTGGGCGATCTCTCGGCGATTCTCTCTCCGGGTGCGTGGCTCTATATGCTGCTGTTCACGGCGTTGATTGTCTTTTTCTGCTTCTTCTATACAGCGATTGTCTTTAATCCCAAGGACACCGCAGATAACTTGAAGAAGAATGGCGGTTTCATTCCCGGTATTCGTCCCGGCCAGAAGACGGCGGATTATGTCGATAATGTGCTGACCCGAATCACGGTGGTGGGCGCAGTCTATGTGAGTCTGGTCTGCCTGCTGCCGCAGTGGTTGATCTCCGAACTGTCTGTGCCGTTTTACTTCGGTGGCACGTCACTGTTGATTGTTGTGGTGGTGACCATGGATACGATGGGTCAGATCCAGTCGCATTTGATGAGTCACCAGTACGAAGGGTTGATGAAAAAAGCGCGCCTGAAGACAGGCAAGCGATGAATATCATCCTGTTCGGCCCGCCCGGGGTGGGTAAAGGGACGCAAGGCTCACGACTGGCGGAAGAGCTTGGCATCTCGCATCTGGCGATGGGTGATATACTGCGCGCTGCTGTACGTGCCGAGACGGAAGCGGGTTTGGCAGCGAAAGGTTACATGGACGCCGGCAAGCTGGTGCCTGATGAAGTCGTGGTGGCGATGATCGAGGATAAGATTCTCGCTGATGCCGCTGCCGGTTTCCTGCTCGATGGTTTTCCGCGCAACGTCGTGCAGGCCCAAGCGCTGGATGGCATGTTGGCCAAACATGCGCTCAAAATTGACCATACCGTATTCATGGATGCACCCGAAGAGAACCTGCTCAACCGCCTCTGCGGGCGACTGATTTGCAGGGCTTGCGGTTTTGGATTTCATAGGCAGTATTCGCCGCCCCTTAAAACAGGGTGCTGTGATCGTTGCGGTGGTGAACTCTATCAGCGCGACGATGATCGTGAGGATGTGATTGCCCATCGTCTGCATGTATATCGTGAGCAGACTGCGCCGCTTCTCGACTACTATCAGCATCAGGATTCGTTTCACCAGCTCGATGCCAGTGGTGAGATGGATGCGGTGTATGGTGCGTTAAAGCGCATCGTGACCGGTGAGGGTTGAGTTTCTTGAAGGTGGTTGATCGATAACATGGCGAAGGAAGATATTATTGAGATGTCCGGTGAGGTGGTTGAGAAACTGCCGAACGCCATGTTCAAGGTGAAGCTGGAGAATGGTCATGAGCTGCTCTGCACCATTTCAGGCAAGATGCGCAAGTACTACATCCGCATTTTGCCGGGTGACAAGGTAACGGTTGAGATCTCTCCCTATGATCTCTCCCGAGGTCGCATCAGCTACCGCGAGAAGTAATCGCATATCAGTTCGGCCGGGAAACCGGCCAGGTTAGTGAGGAGGTGCAGGCGTGAAAGTCCGTGCATCAGTAAAGAAAATGTGTAACAAATGTCGCGTCATCCGCCGCAAGGGTGTGGTGCGCATTATTTGTGAAAACCCGCGTCACAAGCAGCGGCAGGGTTAAGGAGGCGAGAAGTGGCTCGTATTGCCGGTGTAAATATTCCGACTCAGAAGCGCGTGGAAGTGGCGCTGACCTATATCTATGGGATTGGCGCAAGTAGCTCGAAAAAGATTCTGGCCAGCGCCGGAGTGAGTGAAGATACCCGCGTCAAGGATCTGACCGACGACGAGGTGGCCAAGATCCGCAGCGTGATCGACAGCGATTTCAATGTCGAAGGTGATCTGCGTCGTGAAGTGACTATGAACATCAAGCGTTTGACCGATCTCGGCTGCTACCGTGGTCTGCGTCACCGCAAAGGGCTGCCGGTTCGCGGTCAGCGCAGTAAAACCAATGCTCGCACACGTAAAGGTCCGCGCCGTACCGTTGCGGGCAAGAAGAAGTAACAGGGGTTAATCGATGGCTGCACCAAGAAAATCTGCCGGTGGTAAGAAGCGCGCGCGCAAGAATATTGCTAACGCCGTGGCTCACATCAAGGCAAGCTTTAACAACACAATCATTACCTTCACCGACGAGGCGGGCAATGCGATCTGCTGGGCAACCAGTGGCGGCGCCGGCTTCCGTGGTTCACGCAAGAGCACACCTTTTGCTGCCCAGGTTGCAGCCGAGGATTGCGCTCGCAAGGCGATGGATCACGGCGTGAAAAACTGCGCTGTGCTGGTGCGCGGCCCCGGTAGTGGCCGTGAGTCGGCGCTGCGTGCGATTGCCGCAGTCGGCATCAATGTGACATCGATCCGCGATGTGACCCCCATTCCACATAATGGATGCCGCCCACCGAAGCGGCGCCGCGTTTAGGAGTTTCAATCATGGCACGTTATCTGGAAGCCAAATGTCGTCTTTGCCGACGTGAGGGTGAGAAATTATATTTGAAGGGTGGCAAATGCTACTCGGACAAATGTCCGATTGAGCGTCGCCCCTACGCACCGGGCATGCATGGCCAGAACCGTCGCACGAAGGTGTCTGACTATGGTCTGCAGCTGCGAGAGAAGCAGAAGGTCAAACGTATCTACGGCCTGCAGGAGAAGCAGTTCCGCAGCTACTTCAAAGAGGCCGACCGTATGCAGGGCGTGACCGGTTTGAACCTGTTACAGCTGATCGAGTCCCGTCTCGACAATGTCGTTTACCGCATGGGTCTGGCCAGCTCCCGTACTGAGGCGCGCCAGCTGGTTCGCCATAAACTGGTCAAGGTGGATGGCCGTATCGCCAACATCCCGTCGATGAATGTGCGTGTCGGCGCACGCTTGGAGCTGGTCGATGGTGCCAAAGAGCATCTGCGTGTTGCAGCAGCCGCAGAGGCGGCGGGCAGCCGTGGTACAGCCGAGTGGATGGATGTGGATCTGCAGAATCGTCAGGGCACATTCCGTGAGCTGCCGGTTCGTGATCAGCTGGATCCGGGTATCCGCGAACAGCTCATCGTCGAGCTCTATTCTAAGTAACAGACAGAGGATCATTCCATGCAGTTGATTAATCCACGCAATATCAGTGTTGAAGAGAAGATTCCGGGTCGTCTGGCGAAGATTACCTTCGAGCCGCTGGAGCGCGGTTACGGCACGACCATCGGCAACAGCCTGCGCCGCATGCTGCTCTCATCACTGCCGGGTGCTGCTGTGACCTCCGTGATCTTCGACGGCGTTGCCCACGAGTACGACACCATCAAGGGTGTGCGTGAAGATGTGATGGATATGATCCTCACACTCAAAGAGCTCGATGTTCGCATGGAAGGCGATGAGCCGGCCACGATCTCCATCGATGTGCAGGGGCCGGCAGTGGTCACCGCTGGCGATATTCAGTGTCCAGCCGGTGTGATGGTGCTCAACCCTGAGCTTGTCATTGCCCATATCAATGATGATGGTGTGCTGAAAGTTGAGGCAACCCTAGAGAAAGGCCGCGGTTACAATGCAGCCAACGAGCGTGACGCGGAAGATCGTCCGGTCGGTTCGTTGTTGGTGGATGCGTCGCACTCTCCGATCCGCCGCGTGGCCACCCGTGTTGAAGGCGCCCGTGTTGGTCAACGTACTGACTACGATAAGCTGATCATGGAAGTGGAGACCAATGGTGCGATCACCCCGGAAGAGGCGATCAACGAAGCGGCCAAGATCATCGAGCAGCAGCTGGCTGTGTTTGTCGATTTCAACGCGGTCGTTGAGCACGTTGAGGAAGATCAGGATGACAACAGCTTGGAAGAGTTGCTGGTTCAGCCGATCGAAAACCTCGATCTCTCTGTGCGTTCGATGAACTGCCTGAAGTCGGATGACGTATTCCGCATTGGCGATCTGGTACAACGGAGTGAGCAGGAGATGCTGCGCACACCGAACTTTGGTCGTAAATCACTGAATGAAATTAAAGAAGTCTTGGACAACATGGGCTTGGAGCTGGGTATGGATCTGCCCAACTGGCCGCCGCAGGAAGATGCTGCGGAAGCGTTGGACGAGTAAAGAGGATAGATAGATGAGACATCGTAAACATCGTGGTTCCCTCGGACTGGTTAGCGGTCACCGCCGCGCGTTGATGGCCAACTTGGCAGCAGCGCTGCTCACTCATGGCCGCATCGAAACAACTGAAGCGAAGGCACGTGCGCTGCGCCCCTACGTCGAGAAGCTGATTACCTTGGCCAAACGCGGTGATCTGCATGCCCGCCGTCAGGCACTGGCGAAACTGCGCCACCGTCCGATCGTGGATCGTCTCTTTGGCGACGTGGCTGCAGCATGTGCCGATCGTGCTGGCGGCTATACCCGTATCATCAAAGCTGGCTTCCGTGCCGGTGATGCCGCGCCGATGGCGATCATTGAGTTGACTGACGAAGTGGCTGCCGCGGATCTCGAAGAGGCTGCATAGGCGTCGCTGCTTAGCTATTGATTAGATGATACAAAGCCTCCGCAATCGCGGAGCCTTTTGTGTTTTTAACCGTCGATTGCACGCCATGCATTGAGATATTCACCCAGATGGGGGCGGTTCTCCGCTTCGTTTTCCAGATAGTTGCGGATGCCGAGCAGGGTGCGCTGGTAGCTGTTGTCGCTGATGGCACCGGAGAAGTGTTGGTGCTGGAGGAAGATGAGCATGGTGGTGAGCACATCGGTTTCACAGTAGTTGCGGATCGCTTCGATCTCACCGTTTTCAAACATGTCGCGCACATTGTCGCCAGCGGTCTCCAGTTTGCCCGGTACGCCGAAGACTGCGGCGACCTCATCCATTGAGCAGCGCGCGGAGGCGCCGAAGTCGGAGAGTACCTCCAGCAGGTCGCAGTGGTAGGTGGGGTTGTAGCGGCTGTCGTAGTTGGTCCATTTATCGCCCTGTGTGAACCAGCGCGGGCAGGCGATGCCATGCGCCATGGCACGGTATTTGAGCACCGGCACATCAAAGCCGCGCCCGTTGAAGCTGACCAATTGCGGCGCGCGGCTCTCGATGAGCTGGAAGAAGGCGGCGACGAGCTCCTGTTCACAGCTTTCGGCGTTGCCGCCGGTGGCCAGTTGGCGGATCACCAGTTCGCTGCCCGTCTCCCCCGGCTCACGGATCAAATGCCCGTAAGAGATCGCCACGACCTGATGAAAGGGTTGGCGGGGGAAGTCGTTGCGCCCGTCTGTTTTCTCCAAGAAGTAGGCCGAGAGGCCATCGCGCGCCTCCGTGTCGCTGAGATCCGGTTTGCGCAGCACCCGCCGCGCCGCATCCGCATCGACCACCGTCTCAATGTCAAACACAATCACATCACGCCGCATCATCGCCTCCTCCATGTTCTTTTCTACGCAGATATTGCATTAGCCACGCCCGTTCACCGAGCAGGATGGCCGAGCCGAAATAGATGACGCCGGCGCCGGCGATGCAGAGCGTGATCCACGCCCCCTGTATCCATCCGCCACTGGGAAATACCCAGCCGTAGGTGAAGCCTGCCAGATAGAGCAGCATCAGGATGGTGGCGAGCATGGCCGTGCCGATCCGTTTGATGATCTGGGCGGTGATCAGGCTGCCGTAGGTGCGGCTTAGGCGTGCGTAGAGCATCAGCGCATTGATCCACGCCGCCAGCGAGGTGGCCATGGCCAACCCGATATAGCTCCAGAACTGCATCAGGATCACCGCCAGCACGATGTTGACGACGACGCTGATGGCCGCATAGCGCATCGGCGCTTTAGCATCTTTTTTGGCGTAGCAGGCGGCGGCGAACAACTTGACCCAGCAGAAGGCGAGCAGGCCGATGGTGTAGGCACGCAGGGTGTCGGCAGTAGCGAGGGTGTCGGCGTGGGTGAAAGCGCCGCGCTCAAAGAGGGTGGCGATGATCGGATCGGCCAGAAAACAGGCGCCGGCGGCCGACGGCAGGGTGATCCAGGTGAGCCAGGCGATGCCGGCACGCAGATCATCGGCAGCGGCGGTCTCATTCTGCCTAGCCAAGTGTGTGGAGAGGGTGGGCAGCAGGGCGGTGCTCATGGCGATGCCGAAGAGCGCCAGTGGCAGCTGCACGATGCGATCGGCGTAGTAGAGATAGGAGACGGCGCCCGGCTCGAGCAGGGTGGCGAGGATGGTGCCGACGAGGATGTTGATCTGTACGGCGGCGATGGCCAGTAGTGCCGGCCAGAAGAGGGAGAGGGTTTCGCGGATGGCTGGTTGGTTGAAGCGGAAACTGATCGCGGGCAGCCAGCCGATCCGTTTGAGGGCAGGGAGTTGCACCGCCAGCTGTAATAGGCCGCCAAGCAGTACGCCGATGGTCAATGCCATGGCGGGGTTGTCGAAGAGGGGGGCTAGGCCGATGGCGGCGAGGATGATGGCGACATTGAGCAGGGCGGGGCTGGCGGCGGGGACGGCGAAATGTTTGTAGGTGTTCAGCACCGCCCAGGCGAGCGCGGCCAGTGAGATCATGGCCAGATAGGGGAACATCCAGCGCGCCAGTGTCAGCGACATCGCCCATCGGTCAGGATCGTCAGCGAAACCGGGGGCGAAGAGGTAGAGCAGCCACGGCATGAAGAGCACACCGGCGACGGTGAAGAGGGTGAGCGCGATCAGCAGCAGTGTGGCCAGCGCGTTGAGGAATTGATGCGCGTGCGCCTCGCCCTGTTGGCGCTGTTCGGAGAGGACGGGGACGAGGGCGACGGTGAGCGTGCCCTCGGCGAACATGCGGCGGAAGAAGTTGGGCAGCTTGAAGGCGACAAAAAAGGCGTCGGCCAGCGGCCCGGCACCGAGCAGGCGGGCGATGAAGATGTCGCGCACGAAGCCCAGAATACGCGAGAGCATCGTCCAGCCGCCCACTTTGGAGGCCGCTTTCAGGAGTTTATGGGTGGAGCTGGTGGTCATTCAGTGGCGTGCGGCGCTGTGGATCGACAGGTTGTTTGACTTGTCTCTGATGATCGCCATAATCCGCCGCCCTTTTTCTGCTGTTGCAGGATGGTCGCGAGACTAGCGCTGTGGCGTGGAAAGGGCGAGTTTATTGGCGATGGGCCAAAGGTGGTGATGTTTAATATGCCAGGTATCAGAGTGAATCCTGAAGAGCCGTTTGAGATTGCGCTGAAGCGTTTCCGCAAGCAGGTGGAGAAGGGCGGTGTGATTTCCGAGTGCCGTCGTCGTGAAGCCTACGAGAAGCCTTCGATTGCCAAGAAGCGCAAAGAGGCCGCTGCGCGTAAGCGTTTGATGAAGCGTCTGCGCCGCGTTCGTATGCGCGAGAACCGCGACTACTAAGCCCAACGCGTGCTTCAACCATGACGATGCCGAGCCTTTAGTGCTCGGCATCGTTTTTTATGCAATGTTCATCTTGCCGTTAGCTTAAGCATTCGCCTGTACGATGGGGATTTCGATCTTGCGGCTGTTGGCGATGCTCACCTTGCGGGCAACGCTGCCGGCTAACTCCTGATAGATCGCAGCCTGTTCCGAGTCGGGGTTGGCGGCGACAATCGGTGTGCCCTGATCGGAATTTTCACGGATGCGGATGTCGAGCGGGATATGTGCCAAGACCTCGGTGTTGTACTCCTCGCCAAGCCGTTGGGCGCCGCCCTCGGCGAAGATCGGGCTGGCCTCGCCGCAGTGCGGGCAGATGAACTGGCTCATGTTTTCGACAATACCGAGCGTCGGCGTGCGGGTTTGGCGGAACATTTCGATCCCTTTGCGGCAGTCGAGCAGGGCGATGTCCTGCGGGGTGGTGACCATGACGCTGCCGGTGACCGGTACTTTTTGGGTGAGTGAAAGCTGTACATCGCCGGTGCCGGGCGGCATATCGACAAAGAGATAGTCGAGCTCGCCCCAGGCGACATCGGTGAGCAGCTGACCGAGCGCACTGGCGACCATCGGGCCGCGCCAGATCACCGCCTGTTTCTCCTCGATCAAGTTGCCCATGGAGATCATTTTGACGCCGTAATTCTCCAGCGGGATGAGCTGATTGACCTCGGCATACATTTTCGGCTGTTCGCCGGCCAGCCCCATCAGGCGCGGCACCGAGGGGCCGTAGATGTCGGCATCGAGCAGGCCGACACGGGCGCCGGTCTGTGCCATGGCGATGGCGAGATTGACGGCGGTGGTCGATTTGCCGACGCCCCCCTTGCCGGAGGCGATAGCGATAATGTTGGCCACTCCGGGGATCGCTGTTTTTTGTTGCGCGCTGGTGGTCTTGGAGGTCATGGTCACATCCACGCTTTCCACGCCGGCGATGGCGCTTACTGCCGCTTCGGCTTTGCGGCGGAACTCCTCTTTGACCGGGCAGGCGGGGGTGGTCAGCTCGATGGTGAAGGCGACATGCCCGCCATCGATGCTGACCGCCTTGACAAAGCCGAGGGTGACGATGTCTTTGTTGAAATCGGGGTCGATAATTGTGGAGAGCGCTTTGAGCACTGCATCTTCATTCAATCGGGTCGGTTCAGTCACCATAGGGGTACCTCCATCGGGCGGGGGATCGTCATAATCCCGACTAAAAGTGTCAAGTATTTTGCGTGGTGATCGCTGTGCGGTTTGATTATGGTTGGCCTGTGCCGAGGAGGTGGCTGTGCAGTGCTATGAGGTGTGTTCCGAGACAGAGAGTGAAGCAGTGGCGGTGCGTTTTGCGGCCGCACTGAAGCCGGGTGATGTGGTGGCGTTATCGGGTGAGCTGGGGGCGGGCAAAAGTCTCTTTTGTCGAGCGGTGATGCGTGCGCTGGGGGTGGAGGATGAGGCGCTGCCGAGCCCGACGTATGCCGTCATTCAGGAGTATGATGGTGCGGCATGTCGGGTGGCGCATATGGATTGGTATCGGTTGGAGGATGCCCTGGAGATCGAGATGCTGGGCGTGCGGGAGTATCTGCAGCCACCGTGGGTGACGCTGATTGAGTGGCCGGAGCGGGCGCCAGCGCTGTTGCCGGCACAGTCGTATCGGGTGCAGATTGCGCTGTTGGATGGTGCGCCGAGGGGGCGGCGGATTGTGATTCTGAACAGTTCCGGCACGTAGCTGAATAGCGACTCAGCTCGCGTTGCAAACGCCCAACGATTGAGCAATAAAATGGTAGACTCGCCATTTTGTTGCTCAAGAGTTACTCGCGTGGCAAAAAAACGGGTCGCCGAGGCGACCCGTTTGCGGTGTTGCTGTTGCGCTTATTTCAGTACGCGCAGTTCGACGCGGCGGTTTTTGGCGCGTCCCTCCTCAGTTGAGTTGTCGGCAATCGGCTGTGATTCGCCATAGCCCTTGGAGGTCAGGCGGGATGCATCAATGCCGTGCTCCTGCAGGTAGGCCATCACACTGGCTGCCCGGCGCTCGGATAGCTGCTGATTGTAGTCGGCAGAGCCGGTGCTGTCGGTGTGTGCGGCGACTTCCACGCGAATATCCGGCCGTTTGACGAGCGTCTCCACGGCGGCATCGAGGATAGCTGTGGAGGTGCGGGTCAGCGTGGCGCTGTTGTATTCGAATTGAACGCCTTTCAGCTCGATAATCTCCTGCTTGACGGGAGCAGGCTTCGGAGCCGGCTTGGGTGCGCAGTTGATTTTGGCCTGCTTCTTCGCTGCTTTTGCTTTGTTGAGCGCATCTTCGGTGAGCTGCTGATTCTCTTCCGGGTGGTAGTCAGTTTCGCTCAATTCGTGGGCTGCCCAGTAGAGCGAGGCGACCGCTTCAGCCTGCAGTTTTGGTGCGCACTTTTCGGCACCGGCCGCTTTGGCATCGGCGATGGCGGCACGGGCATCGGCGAGTTCAGCACGGTCGATATTCAGCGGCGCTGTAGAGCATGCTGTCATGGAGAGCAGTGCGGCGGTGATCGAGATACGTTTCATCATTGTGCGCCCCCTGCTTTGGCAGCTTCTTCTTCGGCCATGTCAATAAACTGTTTGGCAACGGCGGTATCGTGTTGTGCCTTTTCCGCCGAGGCGACATCGGCCAGCTGCCGAGCCAAGTGTGCGTGGTAACTGTTGTTACCTTGCAGCTGTGCGTTCATGGCATCTGCGCGTTCATCCACACTCAAGAGCGCCGCATTGGCGGTCCATGAGCATGAGACAAGCGCGAGGATCAGGGTGAATAATTTCATCGTTCGTGCTCCTTTGTATGGTGTTGTTCCGAGCGCTTGAAAGGCGCGCTCACGGGCGTGTGGCAAGCGATACGTCAACCATCACCCGCGGCACTATAGTGCGTGATGGGTGAATTTACAGGGTAAATATTGCCTATGCGGGTTGGCAGCGTGTTGTGATTTGTGTTTGGGGTGTGCATTGGATACGGTTTGGGCACCTGTTGCGGCGCGCAGTTAGGTTGAGATGAACTGATCTGATCTAAAGGAAAGGATATGACCGAATTACAGAAAACCCCACTCTTTGATGCGCATGTAGCGCTGGGCGGCAAGATGGTACCGTTTGCCGGCTTTGCAATGCCGGTGCAGTACACAAACGGCGCGCTCAAGGAGTACACCTTTGTGCGCGAGGGCGGTGCCGGCCTGTTTGATATTACCCACATGGGGCAGGTGCGGGTCAGCGGCAGCGGCGCGCTCGATTTTCTCCAGTATGTTACTACCAACGATGTCGCCAAACTGGCTGTCGGACAGGTGCACTACTCGGCGCTGCTCAATGAGCGCGGTACCTTTATCGACGATATCACCACCTACAAAATCTCCGACAGCGAATACTATCTCTGCATCAACGCCGCCAATCGCCATAAGGATGTCGCCCATCTGCAGGCGCAGGCGGCGAATTTTGATGTCAGCGTGGTGGATGAGTCGGATGCGACCACACTGCTGGCACTGCAGGGCGCAGCGGCGCAGGCGGCATTGCAGCCGCTGGTGGATGGTGATCTGGAGGAGATCGGCTACTACAAATTCGCGCAGGTTCAGGTGGCCGGCAGTGCGGGAATTGTGTCGCGCACCGGGTACACCGGCGAGGATGGTTTTGAGATCTATATCCCCAACAGCATCGCCAATGATGTGTGGTCCAAACTGTTGGCCGCCGGTGCTGAGCCGATCGGACTGGCTGCGCGCGATATGCTGCGCACCGAGATGGGCTATGCGCTCTATGGCCACGAAATTTCCGACAGCGTGACGCCGGTGGAGGCGAAATTGATGTGGATCACCAAGCTCGACAAGGGCGATTTCATCGGCCGGGCAGCGGCGGCGGCACGCAAGGCAGCCGGGCCGCAGAAACGTCTGATTGCCTTGAAACTGACCGGCCGCGGCATTCCTCGCGAGCACTATCCGGTCTATGTCGATGGTGCAGCCAGCGGCGAAATCACCTCCGGCATGCACTCGCCGATGGCGGGCGGGGTTGCGCTGGCTTATGTAAAACCCGAACATGCGGAGTCCGGCGCGCTGAGTGTCGAGATTCGCGGCAAGCAAGTAGCAGCCGAGCGCACCACGCTCCCCTTTGTGCGCAGCAATGTGCGACGCAACTAATTCAGCTCATCCCACGGTGTGTCCGCTAGCAACGTTGAACATGCTCATGTGCAACAGCACACTGCGCGTGTTCGCCTTGCTATCGAACACACCGTGGGCGATCTGAACAGTTAACATTGATTTGTTTTGATTTAATAATCCAACGGAGAGAGATATGACAATTCCTGCTGACCTGAAATTCACCAAAGAGCATGAGTGGGTGCGCATCGATGGCGACACGGCCACCTTCGGCATCACCGACCATGCACAGGAGGCGCTCGGTGACATCGTCTTTGTCGAGCTGCCGGAGATTGGCCGCACTATTGAGGCTGGTGAAGCCTATGCGGTGGTTGAGTCGGTCAAGGCGGTGTCCGATGTCTATGCACCGGTTGCCGGCGATGTGGTCGAGGTCAACGAGGCGCTCGAAGGCGAGCCGGAATTGGTCAACAGCGACCCCTATGGCGCCGGCTGGATCGCCAAGGTCACCATCGGCGACGGCCAAGTCGAGCTGCTCAACGACGATGAGTACGCCACCTTCCTCGAAGAGTAATCGTTTCATTCAACCCCACGCAGGGCGGTGAGTGCATTCGCCGCCCTCGCTATTTTCATCCCCCACTTCCACATACAGGATACAATCATGCGTTTTCTTCCCCATACCGATCATGACAGGGCGAGCATGCTGGCGGCGATTGGCGTTGACGATATGCGCGCGCTGTTTGCCGATATTCCGGCTGAATTTCATCTGCCGCAGGGCAGCCTGAATCTGCCCGACGGCCTCTCCGAGGCGGCGATTGTGCGCAAGTTCACCGCCGCCGCAGAGCAGAATTGCCACGCCATGAACAGCAGCTACTTCCTCGGCGGCGGCACCTATCACCACTTCGTGCCGGCGGTGGTCGATTACGTGATTTCGCGCGGTGAGTTTTTGACCGCCTACACCCCCTATCAGCCGGAGATTTCGCAGGGCACGCTGCAGGCGCTGTTTGAGTTTCAGACCATGATTGCGCGGCTCACCGGCATGGATGTCGCCAACGCCTCGATGTATGAGGCAGCCACCGCCACGGCGGAAGCGGCGCTGATGGCGCGGCGGGTGACACGCAAAACACGCGTGGTGATGGCCGGCTCCGTCAATCCGCGCTACCGCAGCGTCACCGCCAACTATCTCTCCCGCCTCGATGGCGAATATGTGGAAATCGCCAGCG
>JALUXN010000071.1 GCA_027018975.1 Mariprofundaceae bacterium
CAGCTGATTGAAGGACCGGTGGATCTGCTCTTCTGCAACGAGATCGAGGCGCAGGCACTCACCGGCAAGCAGGATCCGATCGATTGCGCGCAAGCGCTGCATCGGCATTGCGAGAATGTCGCCCTAACACTGGGCAAAAACGGCTCCATCATCATGTGTGATGGCGAGGCCTATCCGATTGAGGGGGTGAGTGTCGATGCTGTGGACACCACCGGCGCCGGTGATATGTATGCTGCCGGCATTCTCTACGGCGTCACCAATGGTCTCTCCTGGCAGGAGGCCGGCCACCTCGCCTCACATGCCGCCGCACGCGTGGTCTCGCAACTCGGCGCCCGCCTGCCTGCGCCGCTCAGCCGCTACGATATTCAGGAACTGCTCTCCTGAGCCCCGCTCCTCCTGTGATCCAGCCATTCTCCTTCGCTGCCACGCCGCAGATCCATTTCGGCGTCGGCGCGCGGCATCAACTGGTCGAGCTCATTGGAGGTGATAACACCCGCTTGCTGATAGTCACCGGCGGCGGCTCACTGATGCGTGCAAAACCCGGTCGCGCACTACTGGAAACGCTGGAACAACACTTTTACTGCAACCACTGTCAGGTCAGTGGTGAGCCATCGCCCGCCTGCGTGGATCAATTGGTGCGCGAATATCATCCGCTCGGCATCGATTGTGTTGTAGCGATTGGTGGCGGCAGCTGCATGGATGCCGGTAAGGCGATCGCCGGACTGCTCCCTTCGGGGGACTCGGTGATGGATTATCTGGAAGGCGTGGGCGCCGGCAAAACCTTCCGCCCTCCCACCACGCCATTCATCGCCGTACCCACCACAGCAGGCACCGGCAGTGAGAGCAGCAACAATGCGGTACTGTCGATGGTCGGTGAGAGTGGATTCAAAAAATCATTCCGCCACCACGCACTGGCCGCGCGGCATATCGTACTGGACCCTGAACTCACCCTCTCCTGTCCGCCGCAGGTCACCGCCGCTTGCGGCATGGATGCGTTGACCCAACTGATTGAATCGTATCTGTCACGCCGCGCCTCACCGCTCACCGATGCGCTGGTGATGAGCGCATTACCGCCGCTGCTCCACGCACTGCCCCGCGCTGTGGAACATGGCAGCGATCTGGATGCCCGCACCAGTATGCTCTACGGCGCATCCATCTCCGGGCTGACACTGGCCAATGCGGGGCTGGGCTCGGTGCACGCGCTTGCCTCCCCGATTGGCGCCTTCTCGAGTATGCCGCATGGCCAGGCGTGTGGTGCCCTGCTCTATGATGCCTGCCGGCTCAATATTGAATGGTTGAATCAACATGATCCCGCCAATACGGCGTTGACAAAGTATGCCACCATCGGACGCATGCTGCGCGGCGGCACTGCTTTGCTGGATGACCAGGCGGCTCGTGAACAGCTGCTGACCACATTGAAGGCATGGTCGCAGCGTTTTGGCATGCCGCGGCTCTCCGACTATGGCTTCAGCGAAGCGGATATTCCCCGTCTGATCGACAACGCCAGCCCTGGCAGCCTGCGCACCAATCCAGTCGAAATGAGCCGGGATGCCTTGGCGACATTGATTCGCGCCCGACTCTGAACCTAGAACAAGTACATAAAAGAGCGTAACGCTTCAACTACGCGCTGGAATGGAACTGTTCAGATCGCCCATGGTTTGTTCGATAGCAAGGCGAACACGCGCAGTGTGCTGCTGCACATGAGCATGTTCAACGCCGCTAGCGGGCAAACCATGGGATGAGCTGGATAGTTACCCCGCTGCCTCGACCGCTTCGCGTTTCAGCTCATATTCCACACGATTGCGCCCGCTCTCTTTGGCCTGATAGAGCAGTGCGTCAGCCATATTGAGCAGCGTCTCGTTATCCTCTTCGGCATCACTCATCTGTACCACGCCGATACTGATGGTTACCGAGATGGTGCATGTATCCGTCTCCAGCGTGAAATCTTCCACCGCTGCTCGAATCCGCTCGGCAGCCTTCAAGGCATCGGCCATCGGCGTCTCCGGCAACACGATGGCAAACTCCTCGCCACCAAGACGCCCCAAAATATCGATATCGCGCAAAATACTCTTCAGGATATCGGCCACAAACTTGAGCACTTCATCGCCAATATTGTGTCCGTAGGTGTCGTTGACTGACTTGAAGTGATCAATATCGAGCATCATCGCCGAATAGGGGTGATGGAAGCGCAGCGCCTTCAAGCGCTCCCGCTCAGCCATCTCAAAGAAGGAGCGGCGATTATTCAAGCCGGTCAGTGGATCGGTTGTCGCCATCTTCACCAGCTTCTCTTCGTTGGCGATACGCTCTGTGATGTTCTGTAGTGTGCCGTGGGTCTGTTTAAAATTGCCATCAATATCAGTGGCTACGCGGGCATTCATCTCGATATCGATCAGTTGATTATCGGCGCCATTCACCTTCAGATGCAGATTGGTCAATACGCCTGATTTGATAAAGCGGGGAAAGTGGTTGAGGAAGGTGCGCCACTCATTGGCCGGCATAAAATCACCAAACGATTTGCCGATCGCCTCTTCGGCGGATAGCCCCATCATATCGAGCCACGCCTTGTTCACGTCGACAATTTCGCCCTGCTCATTGAGTGACTGATAAGGCAGCGGTGAATCATCGAAGAGCTGACGAAAACGCTTCTCACTCGCCTCCAGCGCATAGGTCGCCTTGCTCATGTGGAGCATGTACTCAATGCGGTGAATCAACAACTGCCACTTCACCGGCTTGGTCACATAATCTGCCGCGCCAGCCTGAAATGCCGCGGCGATGAAGGCATCATCATCGTTGGAAGTGATAATAATCACCGGACTGTACTCATCCCGATCGATGGCTCGGATACGGCGGCAGGCATCCACGCCATTGAGCCCCGGCATCTCATACGACATCAACACCAGCTTCGGCGAATGCTGGTCAAACACCTCAATCGCCTCCTGACCGTTGCTCGCCTCGCATATCGGAAAGCCATGGTCTTGCAATACCTTACAGAGCATTTTTCGATAGAGGGTACTGTGGTCAACCACCTCGATCAAAAAATCGCCCGGATTGTCCAGTTTCGATGAAAAATTTGACATAGTGCAACACGCCCTTTACGAAATTCGGGCTCGGGTCACCGTGCATAGGTCAATATGCACGTGCCAAACTCCCCGCCCAGAGACGAACCATCATGTCAGCAAAAAATGATTTGACAAGCGCATTTTTTTCATCACTGCGAACCGCTGTCGCCCGCCGCCTCGAAGGCGCGTGCAAGTCGGCGTGCTACGCCCCCTGCCGGCGCTCCTTTTTGGCGCGGATGCGTGCCTTTTTGTCATCCACGGCATGCGCATCGCGCGGTTTGCGCGGCAGGGCGCGATAGATCTCCACCCGGTCACCATCGCGCAACGGCTGTGACCCCTTCACCAGCTTGGCATAGATACCCAGTTTATTGACGCTGAGATCGATCTCCGGATGCGCCTCCAGCAGGCCGCTGGCCTGCACCGCCTCCTCGGC
>JALUXN010000072.1 GCA_027018975.1 Mariprofundaceae bacterium
GAGCTCATAGACCAGCGACTCCATACCGTAATCGGCCATCGAAGCGCTGTTGCTGTTGAAGGTGTTGGTCTCGACAATATCGGCGCCGGCGGCGAGATATTTGCCATGAATCTCCTCAATAATCTGTGGCTGGGTGAGCGAGAGCAGGTCGTTGTTCCCCTTCAGCTCCGAAGGCCAGTCGGCAAAGCGCTCGCCGCGATAATCGGCCTCCTGCAAGCCATAGGACTGGATCATCGTCCCCATGGCGCCGTCGAGGATGAGGATGCGTTGCTGCATCTGCTGTTGTAAAAGCTCTGTTCGATTCATCGTTGTTTGATTCATGGGGCGAAGATAACAGCCCAAGCGCCATCCACCAATCGATAGATGACAATCATCGATGTGGCGATACAGTTGAGCCACCCTGAAAGACGGTACCGCGCATGCGGACTGAAGCGGAAAGGAGACCATGACGACACCTGATCAAACCACGGCGCTGACGCTGTTGCGCGCCAAGCAGGCGCAGCGGAAAATCAGCTGGCTGACCGCCTACGATGCGCATAGCGCAGCGATTGCCGAAGCAGCCGGCATCGATGTGCTGCTGGTCGGCGACTCGCTCGGTATGGTGGCACTCGGCTATGACTCCACCCTGCCGGTCACCCTCGACCAGATGATCCATCACACCGCCGCCGTAGTGCGCGGCCGCCAGCGGGCGTGGGTGGTCTGCGATCTCCCCTTTGGCAGCTATCAGGTCTCGCCCGAACAGGCGCTGACAAACAGCGTGCGCGTGCTGCAGGAGAGCGGCTGTGATGCGGTGAAGCTGGAGGGGGGCGAAGCGATGGCGGCGACCATCCAGTTTCTCGCTGAGCGCGGCATCGCCGTGGTCGCCCATATCGGCCTGACACCGCAATCGATCAAGCAGTTCGGCTCCTATGCGAAGCGCGGCAATAACGATGCCGAACGCGCGCAGCTGCTGCGCGATGCGGCGGCGGTGGAGCAGGCGGGCGCGGTAGCTGTCGTGCTGGAGAATATTCCGGCTGATCTGGCGACAGCAATCACTGAGCAATGCGCCATCCCCACCGTCGGCATCGGCGCGTCGGTGGCGTGTGATGCGCAGGTGTTAGTCTGGCATGATCTGCTCGGCTTGAACGCGCACAATCCCCCCTTCGCCCCCGCCTATGTCCAGCTGCGCGAGCAGATGATTGAGGGGATTCGCCGCTGGGATCACGATGTCAAAGCGGGCGATTTTCCGCAGTCATGAAGATTGTTACAGATTCCGCTGAACTGCGCCGGGGAATGGCGCCACTGCGCGGGCAAAAGATCGCTTTCGTGCCGACCATGGGTTGCCTGCATGCGGGGCATCTCAGCCTTATTCGGCGGGCGCGCGAACTGGCCTATCTGGTGGTGGTGAGCATCTATGTGAACCCGCGCCAGTTCGGCCCCAATGAAGACCTCGATCGTTACCCGCGCCCGTTTGAACGCGATGCGGCGCTCTGCGCGGAAACTGGGGTCGATCTGCTCTTTCACCCCGACTCGCTCTACCCCACCAACGACCCGCAGGTGACGCTGACGCTGAACCCCGCCCACACCTTGAGCAGCTGCCTCTGCGGTGCGGCGCGCCCCGGCCATTTCGATGGCGTGGTGACGGTGGTCAATATCCTCTTCAATCTGGTGCAGCCCGATCTGGCGCTGTTTGGCGAGAAGGATTGGCAGCAGCTGGCGGTGATCCGGCGCATGGTGAATGATCTGCAGATGGCGGTGGAGATTGTGCCGTGTGCGACGGTGCGCGAGGCGGATGGGCTGGCGATGAGCAGCCGCAACCACTACCTCAGTGCCGGTGAGCGGCAGTTGGCGCGCCACATCCCTGAGGCGCTGCAACAGATGCAACAGGCCGCCGCCGATGGTACATGTGATGCGCACGCCCTGATCGCGGCGGCGGAGCGTACATTGGCAGCGGTGGGACTCACCGCCGAATATCTGGAGATCCGCCACGCCGAGACATTGGCACCACTAACCCGCGTCGATGATGCCCCCGCGCGCGCCTTTATTGCCTGTCGCATCGGCGCGACCCGTTTGATCGATAACATTCCGCTTATATTCTCAAGGAGTTGAGCATGCAGATCACCCTGTTGAAATCGAAAATTCACCGCGTCACCGTCACCCATGCCGAGCTCGATTACGAGGGCTCCTGCGCCATCGATCAGGCGCTGATGGAGCAGGCCCATATCGTGCCATTCGAGCAGCTGCACATCTACAACGTCAGCAATGGCGAGCGCTTCACCACCTACGCCATCGCCGCCGAGCGCGGCTCCGGCACCATCGGCGTCAACGGCGCGGCGGCGCACAAGGCGGCGGCCGGTGATCTACTGATTATCTGCACCTACGCCGCCCTGCAGCAGAGCGAGGCGGCACAGTTTCAGCCGGCACTGCTCTATGTCGATGGCGAGAATCGCGTCACCCACAGCAGCCACGGCCACCTTGCCGCTGCCTGAGCCGCACCCACCCATGCGCTACACCATCACCAACCTAGCCGTAGCGCTCGATGACGATGACACCACCATCCGCCAGCGGATCGCCGATGCGATCGGGCAATCGGTCGATAAAATCAAACAGTGCCAATGTGTGCGGCGGGCGCTCGATGCACGCAAAAAGCGCAACATCCACCACGTCTGCAGCTACGAATTCACCCTCGATCAGCCGCTCAAGGAACCACTGCCGCCGCAGGTTCGCCGCACAGAGATTTCTGCTCTGAATGCAACCACGCCGGAGATTTTTACCCGCAACCCCAATCGACAACAGCATGTGATCATCGTCGGCGCCGGCCCTGCCGGTCTCTTTGCAGCACTGCATCTGGCCGAGGCGGGTGCGCAGGTGACGCTGCTGGAGCGCGGCAAGCCGGTGGAGCAGCGCATGCGCGATATTGGCCGCCTGCGCTCGCGCGGCGAACTCAATCCGGAGAGCAATATCTGCTTCGGCGAGGGCGGCGCCGGCACCTACACCGACGGCAAACTCTACACCCGTATCAAGCACCCGTTCCTGCGCAACGTGCTGCATACGCTGGTGCGTTTCGGTGCCAAGCCCGATATTCTGATCGACGCGCATCCGCATCTCGGCACCGATAAGCTGATCCGCATTGTGCGCAATATCCGTCTGCACCTGCTGCAGCTGGGCGTCGATTACCGCTTCGAGAGCCGTGTCGATGATCTGGTATTAGCGCAGGGGCGCGCGGTCGGCGTGCAGCTGCATGATGGCGAGACGCTGCACGGGGATCAGATCATCCTCGCCACCGGCCACTCGGCACGTGACACCTTTGCCGCGCTTAAGCGACGCGGGGTGCAGATGCAGGCCAAGCCGTTTGCCGTGGGCGTGCGCGCCGAGCATCCGCAGGCGTTGATTGATCAGATCCAGTTCGGCAGGCATGTCGGCCACCCCAAGCTGC
>JALUXN010000073.1 GCA_027018975.1 Mariprofundaceae bacterium
CTTGTTTTTGTTGTTATGGTGATTTTTCGCTCATCCGCTTCGCGATTTTTTCCAAGCCAGTCATGCACTGAATTATATGCCATTTTCTTTGTTATTCAAATGGTTAAATGTGACAAAGTAGAAATAAACAATACTTCGCCCTCTCTTCCGTCTCTCTCATCGGGAGAGAAACCGCTCTCCTCCCACTGGGAGGAGCTGGTGGAGGGTGCGCCAGCTTTCCCACGTCTTAAAATCCAGATGGTGGCCGGAATGCCTGTGTTGTAAAAAAGCTGCTTGGGCAGCGCGACAATACAATCCACCAAATCGGCTTTCACAATCGCTTTGCGTATCTCACCCTCACCAGATGTATTGGAGCTTAACGAGCCATTGGCAAGCACCGTGGCCATCACGCCATTGGGGGCAAGGTGATAAAGCATATGCTGCATCCACGCGAAGTTGGCATTGCCCGCAGGGGGAATACCATATTTCCAGCGACCGTCCTCCTGCAACACATCATGCCCCCATTCCTTCTGATTGAACGGCGGGTTGGCGAGGATGAAATCGGCTTTCAAATCGGGATGGGCATCTTTGAGGAAACTGCCTTCGGTATTCCACGCCACGAACTGGGAATTGATGTTGCGAATCGCCAAGTTCATCTTGGATAGCTTCCAGGTTGTTTGGTTGGATTCCTGCCCATAAATGGTGATGTCGGCAATGTTGCCCTGATGTTCTTCGACAAACTTCTCACTCATCACAAACATGCCGCCACTACCACAAGCAGGGTCATAGACTCTGCCTTTGTATGGCTCAATCATTTCAACCATGAGTTTTACGATGGATTTCGGCGTGTAGAACTGACCGCCTTTCTTGCCCTCGGCATTGGCGAACTCACCGAGAAAATACTCATACACCCGACCGAGCAAATCTTTGGAGCTTTCACCCTGCGCTTTGAGTTCAATATCGGAAATGACATCAATCAGCTGGCCGAGTGAAGCCTTGTCCAGATTCGGCTTGGCATACACTTTGGGCAACACATGCTTGAGCTCTGCATTCTCTTTCTCAATGGCTTCCATCGCCGCATCAATGGCGATACCAATCTCGGGCAATTTGGCTTTGGCTTGCAGGGATTTCCAACGGGCTTCTTCAGGTACAAAGAAGCAGTTCTCAGCGATATATTCATCCCTATCTTCAGGGTCGGAATATTCATCCGCCTCCAGCCGCTCATACAGCTCCTGAAATGAATCGGAAATGTATTTGAGAAAGATGAGACCCAGTACAACGTTCTTGTACTCCGCCGCATCAATATTCTTTCTCAGTTTATCTGCCGTCTTGAACAGGCTTGCTTCAAAATTAGCGTCCGTCGCCATCACCGCTCCCAATAAAACCAGATTCGAAAATCATTTTTTATCAACCGCCTCCACTATAAACAGATTCGCCTGATCAACAACTGGCGAGGACTTTAGCATCATCGGACGTTTTGGCGTTTTATCAGCATATCTCATACATTACTTGTTGCTAATATAATAACAATCCCTATACTCCGCCGCATGCAAGAGATTCCGAAGGAAAAAGTTAGCGAAGCGACGCAAGGTTTGCGGGCGATTGCGCATGAGTTACGGTTGTCTGTGCTCTGTTTGCTGCTCAATGAACCGATGTGCGTGCAGGAGCTGATGGAGGCGACTGGCGCTGCCCAGTCCAATCTATCCCAGCATCTGAGTAAAATGCGGCTGCTTGGCATTCTCGCCAATGAGAAGCGTGGCCAGCAGGTTTTTTACCGCATCGCCAATCCCGATTTTGCCGAGTTAGTCCATGCACTCAGGAAGATCTACTGCCCTGAAATGTGCGGCATCAAAAACAAGTAAACATCGGAGGCGCATGCGTGTTTTTTTTCGCTAAAAGTTCAGAACATTATAATATAAGAAACATGATGGCTCTCTGTCTACTGCTGACGATAGCCGGTTCGGCGCATGCGGCGGAGGTCAGCACACTGCGTGAGAGCGTGGCGGTGGCGCTGGAGCATAACCGCCAGCTGGCCGCCGATGGTACGCGGGTGGAGGCGGCTGAAGCGGGGCGGGAAAAGGTGCAGGGGTATCTGCTGCCGCGCCTTGATCTCTCCACCGGTGTGGTGCGCACCGACACCCCCGGCAGCTATTTCGGCATGCGGTTGAACCAGCGCAAGATAACAGCTGCCGATTTTGTCCCCAGCAAGTTGAACAATCCCGGATTCATCAACAACTATCAGAGCAATATCAATCTCAGCATGCCGATCTATGAAGGCGGCAAGTTGTGGGCTGGACAGCGGGCGGCGGCCGGGCAGTTGGCGTCGGCGCAGCAGAACCATGCCTACATGCGCCAGCGGGTGATTTTCCAGACCATTCAGGGCTATGTACAGCTGCGTCAGGCCGATGCCGCGATTGCCGCCATTCAGACGGCGGTGCGGGCGGCGAACAAGCGTTATCAGGATGCGCAGCAGCTGCATCAGCGTGGCGTATTGATCAAGAGTGATGTGATGGATGCGCGGGTGCATCTGCTGCAGGCGAAGTTGCAGTTGAAGCAGGCGGAGAACAATCGCTTGCAGGCGGTGGAGCAGTTGCAACGGATTCTCGGCTTGGAGCCCGATAGCGAGCTGAAGGCTGAAGCAGCGCCGCAGCTGCGTACATTCAAGGGTTCGCTGAGCGAGGCGGTGGCGGTGGCGCTCAAAAACCGCGCCGACCTGCAGGCGATGGAGGCGGCCTACCAGGCCAGCGAAGCGCAAGTGGATCAGGCGCGCGCCGCCTTTTTGCCGCATGTCGATCTGGTTGCCGGTCAGCAGTGGAATGCGGCCACGCCGGCGCTGAAAAATCGTAGCAGCATGATTGGCGCGACGGTGAACCTGAATCTCTTCGCCGGCGGTTCGGACAAGGCGGAGATGCGCGCCGCCCGCGCCAAGATGGTGGCGTTGGAGCTGAAAATCGCCGATACCAAGCAGCAGATCCATAACGAGGTGGCGCGTGCGTGGCGGGCGCGTGATGAGCTGAAGCTGCGTCTGGCCAGTGATGCGGAGGCGCTGAAGCAGAGCGAAGAGTCGCTGCGTATCAAGTCGGTGCGTTATCAACAGGGGCTGGCGCAGACCACCGATCTGCTCGATGCGCAGTCGCAGGTGGATCGTCTGCGTCTGATGCTGATTCAGGCGCGCTCGGATCTGGTGATTGGCGAAGCATCACTACTGCTGGCCGCCGGCCAACTGTCTGAAGGAGTCATTCAATGAATAAGAGAGCGATACTGAAATTCGGCGCGTTGGCGCTGGTGGCAAGTGTGCTGCATGGCTGTGGCGGCAATGAGAGCGGTGAACCGATTGCCACGACCGCTAAGCCGGTGCAGGCACAGAGCATGGTACTGCATCCCGAGCTGGTGGATGTGCACTACATCAGTAGTGGCACGGTGA